>DAIRSD010000024.1:0-19082 GCA_036804625.1 Aureliella sp.
GAAAATAAAAGGTAACGTCTCGTCATCGATGCCAGATCCTTCATCGGTGACAGGCAGCACAGCCCATGACTCTCGTTGCTCCGCTCGAAAAGTTACACTTTGACCGGCCGCACAAGCTTGAATCGCGTTCCGGCCAAGATTGTACAAAACTTGCTTGACCTCGCCTTCAGGCAGGACCGCGCGAACATGGGCTGATTGAGCATCGTGGTTAAGCGCCACCTCGCGTCCGGCTGCCGTACTCCCCAACATCTGGACGACCTGTTTGATCAAATCATTCAGTTCGATGGCCTTGGGTCGTTCCGATTCCCGGCGAAAGGTATGAAACATATTCTGCACCATGCCTGCCAATCGTTCGATCTCGCGATCAACTAGGTCCAGCAGCGGATAACTGGCAGATGTGCTCGATAAATCGCCTCGAATCAATTGAAAAGCGTTTCGGATTCCAGCCAAAGGGTTGTTGATCTCGTGCGCGACACCGGCTGCCAGTTGCCCAAGAGCCGCCAGTTTTTCCAGTTGGGACCGGCGTCTTTCCAATTGCTGGATCTCTTCTGTCTTTTCTTGGACCACCTGCTCCAAATGCTCGTTATAGCGCGTGATCTGACCTCGCATTTCCTGTCGCTCGCTGATGTCGCGTATGCTTGTGCGGCACCCCAAGTGTTTGCCGCGCAAATCAAACATCGGCTGCCAAGAGATGGCCACATAGGCAAGGTTACCATCACGATGCCGAATACGAAACTCGATATCATTTCCGCTGGTTCGATTCGCAAATCCCGCGTAGATCTCGGAGATTCTTGCGAGATCTCCTTCAAAGACCATGGGCATGGGATACCTAGGCATCTGCAAGCATTCGTCGACCGAATACCCCGTGATTCTCTCGACCGCAGGATTGACCCAACACACGTGCCCATCCGTATGATGCCAAGATTCCCAGTCGTAGGTCGCGTCGGCAACCAAACGAAAGTGGTCATGCGATTGCACAGTGGTCACTCTTGGCTCGGTCATTGAGTCTGCTAGTAATAGTTCTGGGATCGAGAAATTAAAAATATTTTGACAATTCTCGCTGTGCACCTTTTCTGCGAGAAACGGTGCGGCGTTGGGGGCAATACGGCCTTGAGCCTTAGTATAACCGCAGAAAGCCCGGCAGTCGTATCTCCAAGTCGGAAACTGGCAGGGTTGGCTAGCAAAACTTGGGTAATCGTTAGTCAAGCGATTTGCAACCAAAATAAAAAAATCTGCTCGTCCAAGCCAACGCAGCAACCACAAGTTGCCCCGCAAAGTTTACCTACGCCTAACCAGCTTAAAATTCAGAATGAACGTTCCCCAAAAATGTCAGCTTGCTCTTGAAAACCTAGCAGAATTGGTCGATTGAACTCTCTGTGTAAACGTCAGTTTACTCAGTGCGAGGGCATTGGGCCATTTAAATGGGGACCTGGACCGGATCTTGGCTAGCAAAAACGGAATGACAAGCCGGACAAGGGTCAAACACAAGGATTCCGAAGGATCAGGGAGGACAAAAGTGAAGTTCACAAAATTTGGTGTCATGGCCTTTATTGCAGCCGTGGCGAATGTAACAGGTTCGGTATGGGCTGAAGCACCAGTAATCAGCGCCAGCCAATTTCAGAAAAGCAAGCGGATGAACAGCCAGTATGCGGCTGTCATTCCAACCGCTTACTCTTGCGGAGACGCTCCTGTGAGCGGCTGCGAGTCTTGCGATCCAAGCTGCGGCTGCGAAGAAGCGTCATGTGATGATGGCTGCGATTCAGCAGGCTGTGGTGGTGGCGACGAGCCATTTAAGCTGATTTCTTCTCCAATTGCTGGAATTAGCTTCGGTGGATGGACTAGCGTTGGATACCACACAACGGCAAACAATCTCAGCTTCAACACTTTCCCAGATAATGTTCAATTGGGTCAGCAGTGGTTTTGGGCCGAGCGAATTGCTGACGGTAGCAAGGGCCTTGGTATCGGTGGTCGTATTGATTACCTTTACGGTACCGATGCACCTGACACTCAGGCATTTGGCACAACAGACCCTCACTGGGATGCCAGTTGGGACAACGGTCCTCAATATGGCCATGCGATTCCCCAGTTGTATGGTGAGGTTGCCATGGGCGATATGAGCATTAAGCTGGGTAAATTCTTTACGCTCATTGGTAACGAAGTTGTAGGAGCAACCGGCAACTTTTTCTACAGCCGTCAGTTCATGTTCTACAACGCCGAACCGTTTACACACACTGGCGCTCTCTCTACCTATAACGTCAGCGATGATACGCAACTGTTCAACGGTTACGTAATGGGCTGGGATAGCGGCTTCGAAGACAACGGTGACGCTTATCTGGGTGGATTCAAGCACAAGCTCAATGACACTTGGACCGTACTCTATGCAACTTGCCTAGGTCGATTCGCAGATAGAAACACCGCTAATCCAGGCGAAAATGGCTGGATTCATAGTGTGCTTTTGACTGGTTCATTAAGCGACAAACTTACCTACATCAGCCAGTGGGACGCACTGCAAACTGATAACTTTACCGGTGCACAACAGCGTAATACAGTTGGTACCAATCAATATTTGATTTACAAACTGACCGACAAAGTTGCTCTTGGGCAAAGATTCGAATGGTTTAACCAGGACACTGCAGGTGCAGCTCCCGTTCCAGGCCAAGACGTATACAACTATACAGTGGGTCTGAACTACGCTTACAATGCGAACGTGTTGTTCCGTCCTGAACTTCGTCAAGTTTGGGATAAGACCGGACTTTTCATTTTAGGTGGGCGTTCCCGCCTTATGCCCTGCGGGGGCTACTGGGTGTGCGCCTTCTAGTTTTAATCTTAGTCCCGTTTGCTACTTCAAAACCGCGAACCGGTCAACTGACAGTAGTCAGTTGACCGATTCTTTTTTCGTTGTAAGTCGGCTATTTTCCGGGCGTCCAGCCCGCCAAATGATTCAGCTTACCACAAGTCGTATCATCTGCATGCAGTATTCCATTTGACTGCCAAGACAGCCGCTTACAACGCTCCCTCACCAGCTTCGTTGGTTCGAATTCTTATCGCATTGTCAAGCGTGCTGACGAAGATCTTGCCATCGCCTATCTGGCCTGTGTGACCAGAGCGAATGATGGTGTCCAGTACTTTCTGCAACTGATCGTCGCTGCAGGCAACTTCAATCTTCACCTTGGGCACGAAGTCGACATTGTACTCCGTTCCACGATAGACTTCGGTATGTCCCTTCTGCCGTCCATAGCCTCTGACCTCAGTGACGGTCATCCCGCTGACTCCCGCTTCGGTCAGAGCGTTTTTGATATCTTCTAACTTAAAGTGTCTCACGATTGCTTCGATTTTTTTCATGTATGGTTTCCTCGATAACTGGATTGATTTATTTTTTTCACAGGCTGCGGATACTAGGCGGCCAGCATCCGCAGCAGTCGTGGGTTTGACATTTTCAAGTGTGCATGAGAAGGCTTAGTAGCTGATATATCCCTCTTCACCATGCTCAGTGATATCTAGTCCCTGACGTTCCTGATCTGTACTTGGCCTTAGCCCGATAATGGCTTTGACAATCACCGCGATCACGATGGTAGCTACAACGCTCCACGCAATGGTCAATCCCACCGCTTTGAGCTGATTGACTAGCAAGTCGGGCATCAAGTTCATTCCCGCCTCACCCAGCACCGAGTTGGCTGCTGGGTCGGCAAAAACTCCAGTCAAAATAGCCCCCAAAGTCCCGCCTACACCATGCACACCAAACGTATCCAAAGAATCGTCGTAGCCCAGAGCCCTCTTCAGGTAAGCACAAGCCAAGAATGGGATGATGCCTGCCAGAATGCCGATGATGACTGCCGAGGTAGGAAGTACAAATCCTGCTCCAGGGGTAATCACAACCAATCCGGCTACGATACCTGAACAGAAACCTAATACACTGGGCTTGCCACGCAGCAACCATTCTGCCACTGCCCAACTGAATCCGGCTGTAGCCGCCGCCAACGTCGTCGTGGCAAAGGCGTTTGATGCAATGGCATCAGCACCTAAAGCTGAGCCAGCATTAAATCCGTACCAACCGACCCACAGCATCCCGGTGCCCACGGCACATAGTACCATCGAGTGAGGAAGCATGGGCTCCTTGCCATAGCCAACTCGTTTGCCCAAGATAATACAAAGCACCAGCGCACTCCAACCAGAGGTCATGTGGACAACTGTACCGCCAGCAAAGTCGATCGACTTGATCATCGCATCTGCATTCAAGGGGCCACACATCAAACCGTTGGTGGCCCACACCATGTGGGCGAACGGAAAGTAGACGACAAACATCCATATCGCCACAAATACTAGCACCGAAAGAAACTTCATTCGCTCGGCAATGGCTCCCACTATCAGGGCTGGGGTGATAATCGCAAAGCTTAATTGGAACATCGACCACATCGTATCGCTGATCCAGTGATACCCGGCACCGGTCTTACCTGACTCGACCCCAGTAAGAAATTTTGCGGCCGTGTCACCGATAATCGCGTTTCCGCCTGAGAATGCAAGGCTATAACCGATGGCCCACCACAAGATGGTTACCAGCCCCGCAATTCCCATACACTGCGCTAGGACCGACAAGACGTTTTTCCTACGCACCAATCCGCCATAGAATAGTGCCAATCCAGGAAGAGTCATGAAAATGACCAGAGCAGTACTGATCATCTGCCAAGCGTTATGGCCAGGACCAGGGCCAGGAATCTTGGAAGCCACATCCGGCGTTCTAGCCGAATTGTTGATATAGGCTTCCAAGTCGGCAAGTCGCTGCTCAATGGTCGGTTCCGCAGGCGTTGTTTCGGCGGCAACGGCTGGCTCCGAGTCCGGCTGGCTCGTGCCGTCCTGAGCCGCTAGCCTCCCGACCAGACTGGTCGTAAACAACATACAAAATACAGCTAAAAATTTAAGGTGCTTCACACTGCGTCTCCATGAATGAGCTTGGAAAGGACATGAGGTATCGGCCGCCTTTACCGAGAGCACACCAAAATCCACAATGGATACAGGTCTCACATTAAAGGAAGCTACCAGCTCTACTGGCTGATGTGTATCAGTGTAACCACAGGTGACACTAAATGTAAACTAGCGTTTACTTGTTTTTGCATATTTTTCCGAAAATAGCCGAAAAGACAGATAATTATCGCTATTCTGAGCCTCGGGACACTCAAGATTCGCAGGTGAGACTGGCTTTATAATGAGGTCTTCTACAACGTTATGTCGCTTATCTCACGTTACGCCAACTAGATTTTATGTCGTCTGAAGCGACATTGACTTAATTTCGATTCAGTGACTTATGGCGACTCATCTCGCACAGACCCGTTTTATCATTGGCGTGCCCTAAGCCATCGGCACAAGCGGCAAGTCCACGGCAATAAACTTTTTTGAACAGGTTTTGACCCACAAAAACGAGGGTTGGGAGCGCGAGGCCCCTGCCGAGCATTCGTGGGTCGCGAATATGCCAACCAATGCTGTTGAAGGCTGGGCCGCAGTCCGAGAAGGCTCCACAGTAGCGTCGCTCTCCCTAACTCCGCAAGCAGTCCGTTTCAATTGATGTCTATATGAAGATGCTGTTTGTAAACTCTTCCATTACAATTGCTCCTCGCTTAGCTCCAATGCGCAGCGGGTTGATAGAATTTGGTATTCGCAATTCGCAAAGGTCGCGCCAGTTTCCGTAGCAATAGCCACCGGCAGCTATTCTTCAAGACTTTCGCGATGCCTTGTCGGCAGTTTAACTCAGACCCAAAGGACGATCCGTCATGAATCTTCGATTTCCGTTTACTCTCCTCGTATTGTTTTCAGCCATAGGTGATGCCATGTCTCTACAAGCCAATGATCTGATGCAGCAAGTTAATACCAAGTTTGCTGACAGCAGTGGAGTTAAAATTCATTATGCGCAAACTGGCTCTGGACCTCTGATTGTCTTCATCCATGGCTTCCCTGATTTTTGGTATGGCTGGCATCATCAAATGCAGGGCCTGTCAGACTCCTACACAGTGGCCGCGATGGATACGCGCGGCTACAACTTGAGCGACCGGCCCGAGGGACCTGACCAGTACGATATGAAGTTTCTTGTCGGAGACGTAGCAGCGGTGATTCGCGCTGAAGGCCAAGAAAAGGCTGTTATCGTTGGACATGATTGGGGTGGAGCGATCGCCTGGGCGTTCGCCGCTTCGCTGCCTCACATGACCGATAAACTGATCATCGTCAATCTACCTCACATGGCTGGACTTGCTCGTGAATTGATGAAAGAGGATTCGGCTCAGCATCGTAACTCGGCTTACGCTCGAATCTTTCAGCGTGACGACTCCGAAAAGGCTTTGACTCCGAAGATCCTAGCCAACATCGTTGCACCCAAGAATCCGGAATTGAGGGCCATCTACGAGACCGCATTCGAGAAATCATCAATTCCTTCGATGATGAATTACTACCGTCGAAATTATCCTAGACAACCGTACCAAGTACCCGAATTGCCAAAGATCCAGATGCCTGTTCTGCAGTTTCATGGGCTAAGTGACACCGCGCTGCTGCCGCCAGCATTAAACAACACTTGGGAACATTTGGACCAGGACTGGACTTTAGTGACGTTGCCCGGCACCGGTCATTGGGCTCATCACGAACGAGCAGAGATGGTCACGGAGACCATGCGATGGTGGCTAAAAATGCGACAATAGGATGCTGCTGGCCGCAGCCACTTGCCGTCGGTTGCTATGGGATTCACAATAAGATTCGACATCCCTGCCACGTTGATTGCATCCTGAGGATGCGAATCGTGTTCATAATACATCTTCCCTGCTTCAACTTAGACTAACATTGGATTCAATATGCCTACCAAACATCGCGTTGCAACTCGTCGACATTTCGTTCAAACCTCGGCAGCATTCGGTTTAGCCTCCAGCGCTCCGTTGATCCTTCCGAAATTGTGTTCGGCACAGCCGCCCAGCGACCGGCTGGGGGTGGCCTGCATCGGCGTGGGTGGTCGAGGTTCGGGCATCGGCGCAGAGGCGGCTGATCTGGGCCAGATCATCGCATGCTGTGACGTCAGCGCCTCCAACGCGCACAACTTTGCGGATGGGCAGGTCAAGAAGCAACGACAATGCAAAGTTTATAACGACTATCGTGAAATGTTGGATAAAGAACCGGGCATCGACCTGGTAACCATTGGTACTCCAGACCATTGGCATGTAAAAATCGCCATTGATGCGATGAAAGCTGGTAAACACGTGTACTGCGAGAAGCCTCTGACTTTAACCTTCGAGGAAGGGCAGTTGGTCCAACAAGCGGTACAAAAATACGGTAAGACGTTCCAGGTGGGAACTCAGCAGCGCACCGAACATGAGGGCCGATTTATCAAGGCTGTCGCAATCGCTCGAAGCGGTCGCTTGGGTAGCAAGCTGGAGGCGGTCAGTTCTGTAGGCAAGTCGGCATCGCGCAGTCCGGATAAGAGCAAGCCGTTTGGGCCATTTGACAATTCAACGCCGCCCCAGGGCTTTGATTGGGACTTGTGGCTAGGTCCGGCCCCCAAGGTCGACTACTGCGCTGAGCGTGTGGGTTGGAATTTCCGCTGGTGGTTCGAGTATTCCGGAGGGCAGGTGACCGATTGGGGCGTGCATCACACGGACATCGCGTTTTGGGCCTTGGCTGGTGACGACGGACAGGCGGTCCAGGCCCAGGGAACAGGCGAGTTCATGGGTACCGAGCGCCAGCAGTCGCTCGATTTTCTACTGGGCAAGATCGCTCCCGATCAAATGCCGGTCGCCTTCAACGTGGCTCACTCGTTTGACGTCGATGTCACTCTATCGACAGGTAATACAATTAAAGTTTTAAGCGGAAACAACGAACTGGTGATTACCGGAGAACTTGGCAAGATTCGAGTCAATCGCGGATCTCTGACGGGTACTCCGGTCGAAGAGATCGATGCAGACCCACAAGCCAAGCGAGAGATCGAGGAGGCTATGGTGAAAATCTACGGGAGCGAAATTCCCAAAAGCCACATGGCGAATTTCTTCGACAGCATACGACGCGGTCTCCCACCTGTGGCCAATGTCCGCGAGCATGTCCGCGCTGTCAACGCAACGCACCTAGCCAATGTGGCTCTGCTGACCGGTCGCAAGGTGCGATTTGATCCAGTTGCGATCGAGTTTCCGGACGACGCAGAGGCCAACCAGCTTGTTCGACGCACTCGGCGATCAGGTTTCGAGATCGAAGTTTAACTCAAATCGACTTTGCCTCTAGGAAATACGCCGAATATTCTCGGTAAGTCGCCATACTCCCGTGGTTGGATTGCGGCCCGGACTACCGGCAGCCTGCGCCTGATGATCCAATTGCTCTGCGCGCTGCACTGCATCGTGATATCCCTGAGAAACATCGCTGAATCGAACGTGTTTGCGGTAGTCGGGAAGGTATCTTCTGAGCATACTTTGAAGTGATTGAGGGGACTGCACTCCAGGAGAATCGTCGAAGTGTAACCAGATCCACAGCTCAAAGCATGGATTGGAAATGGCCAGTTCGATCCCATGCTGTTGTGCCAGTTTGCAGACTTCCGGCAACTTGGGATGTTGATCAACATCAAATGCGCACCAAACCTCTTCGTAGCGCAAGTTGTCGTCGCGCTGCAGTCGCGATTTTTCTTAGGCGGGTCCTTTCAGCTCTAACGCCCAATGGGCGAATGTCGCTGGCACGCCCACTCCGCCAATCACTTTGAAATCGATTCGTGAGTTCTTTAGCCAGGCGATCATGCCTTCCAAATACTTTTTCTCCGTAACCGCGCCTTCAGTTACAATCAACATGCGTGGCTTGGGAGACTTAAAGGCTGGCCGCCGAGCTGGCGGGCGCTCACGATGCCGCTGAACCACTAGTGACTACTCCTTGATCCACGAAATGTCACCACAAAACGGGATTGCCCCGTAGCGTCCTTGCAAGTAACCGCTTTCCAGGTTCTCCGACTGGCTGGGTTGATAATCGGTAAGTGGATAGATGGTCGACGCGCCTTCCGGGTTTTTCTCAGCAAACCAAATCTGGTCTCTTCGCAACAGAGGAGCGTCAGAACTGGCGGCCAGCATCCGAGTGTCATGAGTCGTAAAGAGAACCTGCGCACCGTGCGGATTGGACTGCGGTGAGTTGAATAGCTTGACAATGGCAGCTCCAATCAATGGATGCAGACTGGACTCCAATTCGTCCACCAACAACACTCCACCGCTTTCGATCGCCTGAACGATGCTGGGTGCCATACGAATCAAACTTTTGGTACCTTCCGATTCTTCTTCCAGGTCCAGCCATGAATTTTCATCGTGTGTGTGTCGTAGTTGCAGCCTTTGCGATTCCCCAGCCGGCAATGTCGGCACCTGGACCGATCGGATGTCGACGATTCCCAGGTCGGCAGCCCTGAGCAATTCGAGGCTCAAACGCCAAACGCTCGAGTCGGCTTGCCAGCTATCAGCCACGCTGCCAAGTACCGATGAGCGCCCCGAGTTGCCTGACGACAGTCGATTTTTGCCAAGTCGATGCGATATATTCACCGTGAAGATTCGCTGAAACCAGTCGCTGACAGGCTTCAACTTGGGATGCCCATTGTTGCAAGCAACCGATAGAAGCAGGCAATTGCCGCGAGTCGCATTGAGTGCTGAATCGCTTGGCCCGATCAGCGCTGAACCAATACTAAAACGCTGACCATCGCGTTCCAGCCACACCTGCCGGCTTCCGTCAGGCCAAGCGAATAGCCACTCTTCGGCGATCTTATGATCGTCTGCGGCAAATCCATATTGGTATTTGACGCCCTGGGTCACAAAAGATACTTCAAACATGGAGTGGTCGCGAGATTTGCCTGACCAGGCAAAGGCGGTGCGGGGAACTCCTTTATCCGCCGCCCAGCCTTTCAACGAATGGACTACGGCTTCACGCATGAATGCCAACGCAACCAGCACGTTGCTCTTGCCGCTGGCGTTGGAACCGTAGATGACCGCCGCTGGCAGCAGCGGGCCGCAGTGGGTTGATACTGTGCGCAGGCGAGCATCAGTCAAATCGCTGACGGGAGCAGCTTCCAGAGTCAGCGCTTGCTCGTCCTTTAAGGATCGAAAATTGGCGACACGAAATTCGATGAGCATCAAATTCAGCTTTCAAGGGTCTGGCAAGGTGAGACTACTGATTTTCGAACTGACCAGCCGTCCAGCGTCGCAGCAAAACATTGCTTATCAGATTCACACAGCCCAGCACCAATAATCCTAACAGAGTACTGCTGATAATAGCAGCCACCATAGCATCGGTGCGCGACATGCGTTGCCACCCAGCGATCAATGTGCCAAGCCCCGCAGCCGATCCTGAAGTCTCGCCAACAAAGAATTCCCCGATGATCGCGCCAATCACGGCCAAACCCGCGCTGATCCGTGCTCCCAGAATCAAATGGCGAACCGCAAATGGGATTTGTAGTTTCCACATCACTTGCCAGCGACTGGCCCCGCTAAGCTTGAATAGATCCAGAAGATTGCTGTCGACTGAAATCAGCCCAGCGGTCACGTTGGAAACGATTGGGAATAAACTGATGATGACGGCTACCAGGACGATCGTTTGGAAACCGTAGCCCAACCAAGTAATTAGCAAGGGAGCGATGGCAACAATGGGTACGGTTTGCAAAAAAATGACATAGGGATAGAGTGTCACTCGCAGCCATCGCGATAGACTCAGCAAAGCGGCCATCAAGCAGCCCACGGCGATGCTAATGCCCAATGCGGTCAAGGCCACCACGGCAGTTATTCCAAAGCCTGTCCAAAGTGTCCGTTGTTCGCGAATGGCCGCCTGCAACACACCCATGGGTGAAGGTAAAATCATCGGTGGAGTGCGAAACCACCAGACCATCCCTTGCCATAGGCCCAGAAACAGGACAAACACGGCCAGTGTCGCCAGGCTTCGAAGCCACCACTGGAGTACGCCATTGGTTTGGTTCACTTAACCACTTGCCTCCGTCAATGCTTGGCTGATCAGGCCATATAGCCTAGCAAATTCCAGGCTAGTCCGTTGTTGACTGGATCGCGGCCAGGGCAGTGGATTGTCGATCAATCGGGACGCTCGCTGCTGCCCTAGCACTACCACGCGATGGCTCAGCAGTGCCGCCTCGGCGATGTTGTGAGTTACCAACATTATGGTTCGGCGTCGACGCTGCCACAAATCTAGTACCAATTGATTCAGTTTCGTCCTCAGCAAATCATCCAGAGCCGCAAAAGGTTCGTCGAGCAACAGCAAGCAGGGATCGGTGACCAGGGCTCGCGCGATGCTAGTACGCATGCGCATGCCACCGGACAGTTGCCGAGGAAACAAATGTCGACTGGCCGGAGCGAGGTCAACGCAGTCTAAGTCATCAGCGATTTGCTGTTCTTGCTGCTGGGCTGACATTCTTCGATCGCCCCGTGGTTGCTACTCCAAAGGCAATCGCACGTTCTCGTATGCGGTTCTCCAGGGCAGAAGTGTGGCGTCTTGGAATACAAAAGACAGGTCGCCACGGCGTGAATTTGGCGCGCCAGTAAATTCAATCGCTCCGCAGGAATGGCTTTGCAGACCAGCTATGGTGCGTAGCAAAGTACTTTTGCCGCAACCTGATGCGCCAACCAGAGCAATGATCTGGCCCGGTAAAACGTCCAGCGAGAAATCCAGCAGCACTGGTGCCTGCCCGGGGAACTGAACCACCAAATCGCGAATCGACAATCCGGTGACGGCATCCTTGGAATTTAGTTCAGAAGAATCGGTTCGATCTGCACCGCCGAGCGACATGGGTACTCTTAACTATTTCTGGTCGTTGGCGGCTGAGTTGTGGAAACGATCTCCACGGCTTTGCGGCCCTTAAAGGCGCCTGGTCGTGCCTGGAATTTGCTGACTCCAGCAATCGAAACGTCCAGCGTATGACGGCAATCTTTATCGGTGGTGATGATGTCACCTACCTGCAAATTCAGCAGGTCGACGGCTCGAATGTCGGTCTTCACAAGTTCGACAACAACCTCCAGTGCGGATTGGTCGATCTGCGCTTCGATCTGACGTGTCGCTTGTTGGTCACTCTTGGTTGGAGTGTAGCCTTTCCAATTGTTGCTGGTCAGCTTGTTTCCCAGTCTTTCAATTGTGTTGAACGGGATACAAAGGTTGACTGTACCCCGAGATTTGCCGACCACTAATTCCAGGCTGACCAGAACAACCACTTCGTTAGGTGGAACGATTTGTACCAATTGTGGATTGCTTTCCACTCGTTCCAATTGAATACTCATTTGAATCGTATTTTCCCATGCAGACGCCAACTCTCGAAGGAAGGCTGAAGTCACGCGATTGGCTAGCCGCAACTCAATTTCGCTCAGCGGACGTTTCAGCGTGCTATCGGAACTGGGGTTTCCGCCCAACATACGATCGATCATGGGATACAGGATCGACGGACTGATATCCAAAATCCAATTACCTTGCAGCGGCGCTGGTCGCAATAGATTGAAGCAGGTCGGTATTTCAAGGCTGTAGACAAACTCGCTGTAGGTCAACTGATCGACGCTGATCAACTTGGTTTCCGCAATGGTTCGCAATAAGGCCGAAAGTGACGCTCCGAAATTTCTAGCAAAACCTTCGTGCAGCGACTGCAGCGCTCGCATCTGCTCCTTGCCCACTCGCTCTGGTCGCTTGAAGTCATAGGCGACCACTCTTTGTCTGGGTGCGGTGGGCTTTTCGGCAGTTGGAGAACTAAACTGCGGCTCTGGATCCGGCATCGCAGGTTGAGTCTCGGGCACCTGAGCGGCACCGCCGGCATCCATCGAGCGCAGCAGCTCCTCGAGTTCGTCATTACCCAGTGTTTCTTGACTTGTTTCGTCGCTCATCGCGCTATCCTAGCTTAGACGATTTTCCAAGGCTATCAGCCATCCGTTGTCTCAGTTGGAATCGTTGATTTTCTAATCAGCCGGAGTGCGTTCACACCCGGTTTTCAATCCACTGCCGTGCGTTAGCACCCGGTCTTTTACTGACGGATCTGTCCACTACCGGTCACCAAATACTTGTATGTTGTCAACTCGCCGAGCCCACAAGGACCCCGTGCATGAAACTTGTCGGTGCTGATTCCAATTTCGGCTCCTAATCCAAATTGCCCGCCATCGTTAAACCGCGTACTGGCGTTGACCATGACTGCGCTGGAATCCACCGCCAATTGAAATTGTCGAGCAGCCTGCAAGTTCTCCGTTACAATCACATCCGTGTGGTGTGATCCGTAACGATTGATGTGTTCGATGGCCGCGTCCAGACTTTCCACCACGCAGATGCTGATGATTGGTCCAAGATATTCGGTCGACCAATCCAGTTCGGTTCCTAGGACTGCATTAGGAATCAAGCTACAGGTGGCACGGTCTCCTCGCAGCTCGATGCCAGCCTGAGTCAAGGCGACTGCTATGGCAGGTAGAATCGTTGTGGCAACACTGCGGTGCACCAGTAGACTCTCGCACGTATTGCACACTCCCAGTCGTTGACACTTCGAGTTGACAACGATCTTGACCGCCATTTCTAGATCGGCACTTGCATCAACATAGACGTGGCAGTTTCCATCGTAGTGCTTGATGACCGGCATTCTTGCTTCATGCATGACACGTTCAATCAACCCCTTACCGCCTCGGGGAATGGCAACATCGATCAGTTCGTTCATCTTCAAAAAGTGCCCCACAGCGCTGCGATCTGTTGTTGATACAAGCTGAACCGCTCCAGAGGGAATGCCGCTCTGCGAGCCAACGTCAGTGATGATGTCGACTAGAACCTGAGAGGAATGCATGGCCTCTTTACCGCCTCGCAGAATCACCGCGTTACCGCTTTTGACACATATCGCAGCCGCATCGACTGTCACGTTGGGACGCGACTCATAGATAAAGAAGACCACTCCCAGTGGCACGCGCACTTTGCGGATCTCCAGTCCATTAGGCCTTACCCAGCCTTCGATCGACTGGCCCACCGGGTCGCGCAGGGCGGCGATTTCGCGTAGCGATTGCGCGATCGCTTCGATACCCGATTGATTCAAGACCAAGCGATCGATGGCCGCATCGGTCAATCCGTAACCGGCAGCCGCAGCTAAATCCAGCGAATTAGCCTGGATGATCCTGTCAACATTTTCCAGTAAGGCGTCGGCACTGGCCGTCAGCCACCGATCTTTGGCTGCTGTGGGCAGCGTTGCCAAGGCGGACGATGCCCTTTGGGCTGTAGTCGCCATTTGAAGGCAGTATGCTTCTAGGTCCATTTTTTCCGGTGAAGAGATTGTCATATAAGGAATATCTTCGATAGCTTAGTGCCAGGTCAACGTCAGATGCCAGGTGAATTGCCAGCAAACCGGCCTATTTTCGTTGGAATCGGATACCGGACAACCCCTGAAGCGACCGGCATTCAATTAGGAAAGGCTGTGAACTTGGAGTACAATCTCAGTCTGTTGAATCGAAACAACTGGCAGAATTTGTGATAAACCGGCCCTGTTTCTAAGAGAACTTTGGCCCGAAACGAGTTTCCGATGGTAGGTCAGTCCGGAAAAAAAAAGTCAGGCAAGCGGATTTTTAGTGGTAGTCACCAACGCAGTTGGCTGTGGGGATATCATGCAGTGACCGAGACGATTCGAGCGGCCAGATGGCCCATCTTCCAGATCTTCGCGACTCGAGAAGCATACAATCAATCGTTGGAGCTAATGCAGTCTCAAAGTCAACTGGGTGTGCCGATCGAGATCGTGCCAGCAAGCCGACTGGAGCAGTTGGTACCATCCGCCGAGCATCAAGGTATTATCGCTAGACTTGGTGAGTTCCCCTATCTGAGCCTGGAGGCCTGGCTCGCGAAATGGCAAGATTTTGATGGCAGTTCCACGAAAGAAAGTGGCAAATTGAATGCTGGTCTCGACCGTCTGCCACCTCTGGTCGTGATCTGCGATCGCATACAGGACGCGTTTAACTTGGGTGCCATTTTAAGATGTTGTGATGGGGCCGCCGCATTGGGTGTCATCGTTGGTGATAAGTCTCAAGCAGAGGTCACGCCCCATGTCGTTCGTTCATCTTCTGGCGCTGTCAATTACGTCCCAATAGTCCGCACCGACGATCTGATTCAGGCGGCTAGTTTGATGAAGCAAATGGGATCTCAAGTGGTTGCCGCAGACTCCAACGCCACCTGTGGGATCTGGGGAATGCAGCTAGGATCACTGACAACGGTGATCGTTGGCAGCGAAGCACACGGCATACAGCCTGACCTGCTGGCTTTAGCCGATCACCGTGTTTGCATTCCAATGATGGGCCGTGTCACTTCGCTGAACGCAGCCGTTGCCACCGGCATTTTGTTGTATGAAATCCGCCGACAGCAAATTCATGCTGCCAACTAACAAGAACGACTACAAAAATTCTTGACAACAACCTAAGCTCGTAGATACAAACCCGTTGAAATCTGTTAGATTGCACCTCTAAGAGAGCGTGCAGCGGGGTGCTGCCGCAGCGTATACGAGAACACTAAAGGAGAATGTTCATGGAATTCGTATTGATGGGAATCGGCGGAGTTTTGGGCTTGGTAGCGTTCGTTTGTTGTATTCTGGTCATTGTCAAGATGTTCCAAAATCAATTAACCGGCCTGGGTGTTGCTAGTATCGTTGGCATATTCGTTTGTGGTATCGGCTACATATTAACTCTGATTTACGGCTGGCAAAACAAGGCGGCTTGGGGACTTCAGAAGGTCATGCCCATTTACACACTTTGCCTTGTACTGTCGATTGTGTTTTACGGAGTCGGCTACGCTTTGTTCCTCCCCAAAGTGATCAAAGCAGCCCAAGAGCAGCAACAGCAAATGCAGCAGCAGGCTACAGAAGAATATGGAGATGTCGAGTTACCAGATTTTAACTCACAGCAATAGCGCCACCGATGGCAAACTCCAGGGCGGGTGCAGCATCTAGTCAATCGCCACTTTAGCTAAATAGATGCTGGACTTGCCTTCGTGAGAAGAATAATAACTGACCCATAACACATCTTCCTGCCAAACCAGTCCAGGGTAACTGCTGTCACCGCCGCTAGGCAATGGCAGGGCTTCGGTCAACTTACCAGTCTCTTTGTCGATCCAACACAGCGACGTTCGCACTTTCTGATCGTACAATCGCACTCCAGCCAGCAAGTGGCCGCTAGGCAGCAGGATCATTTGTGGTCCACCAATCTTACAGCCCACACTTTGCCAAGACCACTGCGTATAGGGTGCTTTGGATTGCCCCAACAAACCGTCGCTGGGCTGACCATCTCGCCGCAAGAGGCAATAGGCGATCTGATCTTGAAAGACAATCGAAGTTTCATTGGGATACCCCTGATCATAAAGCGGTTGGACTAACACCTGAAAATCCTTGCCATCGCGACTGGCGTACAATCGAACCGAGCGATCGTTTGAAGAGCATGCATAGCCGATTCCGTAAGCGGTTTGATCGTGCCAAGTAACTCGCCACAACCAGTAATCCCGCTGACCGATCTCATGTTGCGGCGACCATTGATAGCCATCGTCAGAAAACCAAGCCAACGATTGATGGGAGTAGCTTGAGCGGTCATGCATGGCTTCGGCCCCAGCCAGCATCAATTGGCCGGATGGTGTGACAGTAATTTTGGCATCTCGTAAGTCCGAATCGGACGATTCAATCCGAGCTGCCGACTGCCAATCTAAGCCGTCGGGCGACGTGATCACACGCAACGCGCCGTCAGGCGAGACGTGATCCTGACCTTCGCGAAAGACACAGAACCACCGCTGCTTGAATCGCACCAAATCGGTAAACGCATTGTGGGGAGCCTGATCCCAAATCTTGCGATTCTCTATCAATTTTAGCTTGGGTTGATCTGCCAGTAGCGCTGTAACTAGATTTGCTATCAGAACCGACAACAATGTCGTACAAGTCATTCGAATCATAAAACGATCTCCTAAGGTAAGGATGCCTGTAACTGGGGATGTGACTGAGTAAATTGCTGCCAAGCTTCCTCAGAAATAGCCGTGGAACTCACTTCACAATGCTTCAGCTTGGGCAAACTTTTCAGTAGGTCAAATGAAGCTTCAGTAACTTGAGTACCGGTCAACCACAGCGATTCCAATGCGGGATGCTGGGCCAACGATTCCAGATCTTTGTCTTGGATTGGGCATAGGCTTAGATCCAGTTCGCTCAGACGCGGCAGTTTCGAAACTTGCAACATAATGGCTTGATGCACCGGATTGCCTTCAAGGCTCAGACGATGCAAGTGCTGCAGATTCGACAACCAGTCAGCTTGATCGGGTTTCAAATTGCTGAAGGATAGATCCAGCCATTGCAACGATCGGTATCGTCCCACGATCGCCCAGTCCTCCAATCGGCTGCCAGTCAAAACCAACTGCTGGATCGTTGGATTTTCAACTGCAACCAACTGTTCTTGTCGAACGGTCAATAAATTACGATTATTGTCATGTGCTTGCTGATCATCTTGTCCAAGTATTTTCAAGAGCCGTTCATGATCGGGTTGCCCTTGATAGACACTGGCCAAGTAGTCCAAAAATGCGGTCCGCGCGATTGGGGGCTGAGAATCGATTTCGGCACCATTTGAATCGCTACTTGCATCATTCAGGGGCTGTTTCGCTTTGGTCGGGCCGTCCGTTGCCAAATCCAGCAGCGTGTGAGTCAGCCCGGCGGCATGCGCATAGCTGAGCGCAATCCCGGTTTGCTGCTTCCACTGGGCAATCGTACCTTGACAGAAGTTTGACCATGGTGGCCAGTGCTGATCGCGAAGCGCCCGATACCTGGCCGTCTGGAGACGAGACGATTCGATACCGCCCACAGTCCAGCCTTCTGCCGCCGGCCTTAGCGATTCCATGTACAGAGCGATGCCTTCAATGGCCCAGGCCCCCTGCAAGTGCTCCAAGTCGACGTCTGCTTTCCTGTGAGCAATATCCCCTTTCCAGCGAGCAACCTCGGAAAACAACTGATGTGTCAACTCGTGAAACAAAGTCTCTTGGAGATCAGCAGAAGGATAGAAGAAACTTCTCTTTGCTTTAGGGCTATAGTATCCAACCGAAACACCAATATTTTTCTCCTCAACGCCCAGAAGCTTCAAGTAATCCTCACGATCGGCCAAAATCACGACCTGAATGCTGGGCATCTCTGGCCAAGATTGATTGACCTTTGCCAATCGGGTCTGAAGTACGTCGGCAGGTGCCCACTGGTCGTAGAAGCACTGACTCCACACCGCATAGAATTGCTCCATCAACTCGATGGTTGCCTGTGACGACTTAGCGTCGGCTCGTGTCCACACTTGAAAATGCGGACTCTGACAGCGCTGAACGCTGCCCAGTCGCGATAGTTCGGGAGGCGTGTTGCCACCTGATCGTTGGCGAGGGCGTGATTGAGTGGCCGTTGCTAAAGGCCCAAGAACTTGCTTGGCCCTGGAGTGATCCGGATCCTCTCTTAAAACTTGCCACAAAAGTCGGAACGCCACGGCAGAACGCCCAACACTTGCATTCTGCTGAGCCTGTTCGAATAGGTATTCTGCGTAACGACGACGAGCCGTCAAAAAGTGCTCACGCCACCTCGTGTAATTGTCGTCCTTGGTTACTTCGGGAATCTGACCAGGCAAATAGAATCGATGTTGATCGGGGCGGTCGACACCAATCCAATTGAGGCACAGTTCGGCCTGTTCGTGCATCTGAAGCCGACCGCAGACATCGGCCAGTCGCTGCATCTCTTGCCGCATCTGCTGACGATCCAACAGCTTCTTGGGCGATACAGGCGTTTGAGCCCATGCTGACGATATCAACAAAGAGCCAGCGAAGCAAACGCCAACTAAGCTACTTGTCACGCACCGTAGGGGCAGTCCACAAAACCGTGAGGTAATCAAGCCAGTCTCTCGTCCATGGATATAGTCAACAAACAGAGTAACTACCCGGAAACATAAGCCACTAGCGCGTTAGCGTCCTGTTCCGCACTGATAACCTTTCATACCTGAGCTGGATTATAGCAGGTTTTACAACTCTAGCCCCAACTACCCGCATCCGCAAAAAAATCAGTTCAACGACACGTGTAATGCGTCTGACCTTCGCTCATTTAGGGAAACTAGGCGACCGCTTTTCGACATACG
>DAIRSD010000025.1:0-16916 GCA_036804625.1 Aureliella sp.
CATGCGCTTAACTTGCCGGGCTCGTGCGTTTGTTCGTCAATAATTGGACTTGGTCTCCAGCCTGCGATGCTGAAGAAATGCGTTAAGTTCCCGGTCAAATGGCATGCAGATCAGTCCTCTCATCACTTTCTCAGTCAACTTCATGCTGCATTGTTTTGTGGATGTATCCGTGAATCAAGAGGCGGGTGTCCGCAGTTTGACCAACAGACGGTTCAGTTCGGACATCTCGCCTGTCGAATAATTCGCTAACTGCCGCCTGTGAAGCGACTTCGTTGGTTCATCTAGTTTGCGGAGGACTGACAGGCCGTGACTGGTGATGACGTACTGAGATGCTTCCCCGTCCAGGGTGATGTATGTCTTCGAAAGCAGACTCGCAAATTGTTCCGGAACGTTGGCATGCGGAATCAGCAGATGGCTCAGCACTTCGTTGAAAGTCATTGGACTGTTCCGGCCGCGAAGAATCCTCAGTATGTTATACTCAGCGCCATTCAAGCCATGACTGCCCAGCAGTTCTTCAAAGGGACGCCGAATTGCTTCGTAGGACTTGACGAAGTTCAGTCCCACCTCCTGCTCCGCAGAATCAAACGGGTTGCGTTTCTTAATGTCGAGCTGCAACTGGGAGGGAGTGTGCATTCTTGCCTGCGCCTGACGCCGCACTTCGCCTGGAGGCATCCCGAATTCTCTTCGAAACGCTTTACTGAAGGCCGCTTCGGACTGATACCCCGAAGTTTTCGCCGCTTCAAACAGCGTTGAGATTTCCCCACTTCGCAGTCGAGCAGCAGCGCGTTGCAAACGCCACCACGTCAAATACTCTAGAGGCGGACGCCCCGTAATCTTCTTGAACCGTTCCGCAAAGGCCGATCTCGATATGGATAGTTCGTCCGCTAACTCGGCAACTGTCCAGCGATATTCGGGAGCGCGATGCATTAGCTTCAACGCATTGCCAATCTCCGGATCAACCAAAGCTCGCAACCATCCATGCCCACTTTCTTTACCTTCTTGACATGATCCACTCGCGCGAAGCGAGGTGATGAACAAGGATATCGCCAGACACTCGGCTACCTGCTGCCATCCTCCGCGCGTTTGCAGGACTTCATTCGCGATTCGCTGAACCAGTTCACTGCACTCGGGTTGATCCTGTCCTCGCACGATGGTGGCGCTCGACAGGTTCAAAGCGGTCAGTGCCATAACGCCGGTTCGAAAAATGATGGAACCGGTGATGAGCGTGGCGTCTGACCTCAAGCCCTTCATGCGATAGCTACTGCCCTCGACCAGGAAGGCGACATCGCCCTGATCCAACTGCCGGGAAGTCTCTGTGTCGATGAGCGAGAATTCACCACCCGCGACGCACAGCATATTTAGGCGTGCCGCACCTGTGGACTTCAGCCGAGCGCCGATCTTCTGCTCCCAGTCCCGGTTGCGGCACGGTGCAGGATCGACCTGAGCGGCAACCTCAGCCGTCTTCAGAAAGTCAGCCAGCACATCCATCTGCAAGGCCCTCGAATGCTACCCTTGTTAGTCAGCAGCCATACCGCTGGACGATTGGACAGTAATTGTGGCATCATGGACATTGATCGTCCAGACCTTCTTCCGATAATATTCCTGTCAACACGCTTTCCATTTTCTCGCTGACTGCAATCAGGCGACGAAGCGAGTGGCTAAAACTCAATCCTTTTGTGGTCGGAAACTCAAAATGAACACTCGAAAAATCGGTTATTGGACAACGTTGGTTCTGTTCTCACTCGCCATGGGTTTTGGCGGCGTCGCCGACCTGATGAAGAGTCCGGAAATCGTCGAATCGATGAAGAAACTGGGCTACCCGGAATACCTGGCGTTGATTCTGGGCGTGTGGAAGATCGGCGGCGTGATTGCGATTCTGTTGCCCGGCTTTGGCTTATTGAAGGAGTGGGCCTATGCGGGATTTCTATTTGATCTGACCGGGGCAAGTATCTCGCACGCGATGGTACAGGATGATGTTGCCAAGGTAGTTATTCCACTGATCATTCTGGCGATTGGAGGATGCTCCTGGCTTCTGCGCCCAGCGTCGCGGCGGATCGCCATGAGCACCGCGAATGTGGCGCTCGAATCCTGAACCTTCAATCAAAGTGCGAAACCGCCTCTTAATCAATCTGCGTTTCTCAGGTTTTCTCTGGCTCATGGAGGAGCAGTTTATGTTCAGTAGTATAAGTCGCATGCATGGCACTGTGACAACGACAGGGTTTCTAGTATTGGCGATTGGGATACTGCAGGGGTGCGCGACGATGACGGCTACGATGCCAGCGAATATCGCGGCTCCAGTGCCGCCCTCAGATGTGGCCGAAAATTCATCCCTTGCGTCAGGTCGCAAGGTTTATGTATCGCTACTGAAGTGTGCGATGTGTCATCGTCCTAAACCGGTTTCCGACTATTCGGCGGAAACATGGTCCGAAGATATTCTTCCTCGGATGTCGAAGAAAGCGCGATTGTCACCTAAACAATACGCTGATGTATTGGCTTATGTTACCTCAACCACCACGCAGAAATAGACCAACATTTCAGAAGATGGTGCAAAAAATGAAACGACGCAAAATGCTCATGCATCTGGGGATCGGAACACTCGCCGTGGGAAACATGAACACGCTAATGGCCCAGGTGGAATCCTGGCCCAGGACAGACCCCATTCCTGGTCTATTCATTGGTCATGGAAATCCGATGAATGCAATCGAAGAGAACCATTTTGTGCGTGGCTTTCGGGAGGTTGCAAAATCGATCCCAAAACCCAAAGCGATCCTCTGCGTTTCGGCTCATTGGTTCATAGACGGGACCAGGGTCACGGCGATGGAGCGGCCGCGCACTATCCATGACTTCGGCGGCTTTCCAAAAGAGCTTCACGAAGCACAGTATCCCGCCCCCGGCAGTCCAGTGCTTGCCAGTCTGGCTGCCGAACTAGCCAAGCCAACGCAGGTCGGGCTTGATCAAAACTGGGGTTTCGACCACGGATCTTGGACAGTTGCCATGCAAATGTATCCTCAAGCGGATATTCCCATTGTGCAGTTGAGTCTGGATCGAAAGCTCACAACGCAGGGTCACTTTGAATTGGGACAGCGACTGAATGAGCTCAGGCATCGAGGAGTCCTGGTCATGGGTAGCGGCAATTTGCTGCACAACTTGCGCATGGCGGACTTGAGAAACGTCAATCGAAGAAACTATGGATACGATTGGGCCATCGAAGCTCGCGAGTTCATGAACCGCTGTATCGCAGAAGGCAACTACCGTCCATTGCTGGAATACACCCGCCAGGGCCGAGCGATGCAATTAGCAGTTCCTACACCGGACCATTACTTACCACTGCTCTACATCCTTGGCCTTCAGCACGACCCAGCCAATCATCATTTATTCAATGACGAATTGGTATGCGGAAGCCTGAGCATGACGTCACTCAAAGTCGGCTGATTCGATGGCGCCAATGCCGAACTCGATCATCGATTGGCTTGCCCAGGGAGATTCAGTTACGGCAGCAGCGGTAAAAACATTATCGAAATGTGCAGCCGATCTTTCGAATGCTGAAGCATTGAATAACCACTGAACACTCGGAACACACGGAAAAATGAGCGACAATTCTGTGTGTTCAATGTATTGCGTGGTAAATCATTTGTAGGTTTGGAGGTTTAGTTGCCGTCGGCATCTATGGAACGTTTGGTAGCTTGGATGGCAATTGATAACAAAAGCCTTGATAACTGTTGCGGCTTGCGAAGGTCTCAATCAAGCGTTGTTTGATGGTGCCTTTTTGCAGGCACCACATTGGAGCGATTAGGCTGTTGGGCGGTGCGTCTCCCGAAATGCGTTCGATGACCATGTCGGGTGGCAACAGTTCGATAAAGTCGGCTACCAGCTCGATGTACTCGTCCAATTCCAACAGACGAACCTGCCCACTGTCAACTTGTCGAATCAGTTCGGTGCGCTGGACGACATATAAGTTATGGATCTTGACGCTTTGCACGTTCCACTTAGCCACTTGACGGGCGGTCTGCATCATCATTTCCTGGCTTTCGCCAGGCAAGCCCAACATGACATGCAATCCAACGTGAAAGTTGCGACCTTGGCAACGTTGCAAGGCATCCACCGAAGCATCATGGTTGTGGCCACGATTCATCCAATCTAGGCTAGCGTCGTGGATAGTCTGGATGCCTAATTCCAATGAGACGTAGGTTCGCTGCGCAAATTCATCGACCAAATCCAAAACCGAGTTGGGCAGACAATCAGGTCGAGTACCAATGACAAGCCCTACGATTCGCGGGTCCTCAAGCGGTATTTCCCACAAAGTCCTCAGCTTCTCAAGCGACCCGTAGGTGTTGGTTGCAGGCTGAAAATAGGCAAGAAATTTCTCGGTCTCATAGCGCCTAGCAAGCCCGTCAATACCTCGCTGGATCTGAGCGGTTATCGCATCCCTGCGAACTCGACGACTGGGGCTGAAGGCACGATTATCGCAAAAAACGCAACCGCCTTTAGCAACCGTGCCATCCACATTGGGGCAAGTGAACCCGCCATCCAAGCTGATTTTTTGAACACGGCAGCCAAAGCGATGCTGAATATAGCGGTTCAACGAGTAATAGACTAGACCTTCGGCTCGCCAATCCGGACGACTTTCTTGCTCTAAAAAAATTGACCTTTTCATCAATTGAGCTTAAATTAAGAGAAAGATGACTCGTTTTGGCAGAAATATCTGCTGAGATGCAGGATAGATGCCGTAAGATCATAACTGGAAACTGCGCTCTAGGACAGTCGCATCGTAAGGTAAATGCCAGTTGAAGTGATCGATTCTGTGGATTTTTAGGGAGCTGAGCGATGGGGGATTTTGGCCAATTGGTACCGACCGGTGGCGGCGATCCAATTCCACTGAATAAGGACCGACTGCTAATTGGACGGCGCGAGTCCTGTGACATCGTTTTACGATTCCCTAACGTTTCCGGCCAGCACGCTCGAATGAGCCTGGAACAGGGATATTGGTTTCTCAAGGATCTTGGCAGTCGCAACGGAACCAAAGTCGAAGGCTTCCGAGGCGACCGAAAGCGCCTGGACCCGGGTGTTAAAATCTCTTTTGCTAAGCATCTTTACGTCATTGAGTACTCGCCTGAGTCGCTGGGAGCCTTCGGGCCACCGCCGCCAGACGACGATCAAATTGAACAGTTGCTCAACCGCGGCTTGATGGATCGCGCAGGACTGAATCGTCGAAGCGACGAAGATAAGTACAAAAATCGGGACTTGGCCGACGAGGATTAGCTTTGTCGGCACCGCCACTATTCGATAGGGCGTATGCTAAACGGTATGTTTGCTTTGCGTTCCAAGCGCACCCCTACCTGACCAGCTTACGAGCGGGCGTCCGCATTCTCGATACGATCGGCATGACCGCTGCATCGATCACAAGAGTTATCCATCATGGTCTCAATCGCTTTCCCACGCAATAGCCAGAGACTGCTTGAACGATTAGCTTAGCAGTTAGATTGGACTCAATGAATGATTTTCGATACTTGTCTTCAGCACCAGAACCTCATCAGATGAAAGATAGCTGCTCGAATATCGAAAAGGTGCTACTGCTGGGAGCGAGTGGCTATGTGGGAAGCGCCTTCCTGCGATTGCTGACACAAGCAAGAATCGAGGTGGTTGCCATCTCGCGCCGCGATGTCAATTATTACGATGCCGCCGCATTAACTGAATTAATTCGGCAGATTCGTCCTACTTTCCTGATCAATGCAGCGGGTTACACTGGAAAGCCCAATGTGGATGCCTGTGAAGTACATCGGTCGGATTGCTTGTTGGGTAACGCTGTTTTGCCGGGTGTCATTCGCCAAGCTTGTGAATCGACTGACCTGCCATGGGGTCATGTATCCTCAGGTTGCATCTATCAAGGCACACATTCTGATGGTAGCGGGTTTAGCGAGCAGGATCCCGCCAATTTTGATTTCAGACATAACAACTGTAGTTTCTATTCGGGTTGCAAAGCACTGGGCGAAGAACTGCTTGAGGGAGCACAGCAAGTCTACCTGTGGCGACTGCGAATCCCATTTAGTCACCTTGACTCGCCTCGCAACTATTTGTCCAAGTTACTGCGATACGAGCGGCTGTTAGAGGCCCGGAATTAGGTCTCGAATCTAGAGGACTTTGTGACGGCATGTTGGGCCTGTTGGTCGGGGCGCATCCCATTTGGGAAGTACAATGTCACCAACCCAGGATCGATTACTACAGGTCAGATAGTGCAACTGATCCAACAACATCTTTGCCCTGAAAAGCGTTTCCAATTCTTCAGCGATGAAGCTGACTTTATGACCAAGGCTGCCAAAACACCTCGGTCAAATTGCGTGTTGGACACAAGCAAGCTAGAAGCGACTGGTATTTGTATGCCAGCAGTAGAAGACTCGATCATTGCAAGTTTGAAAGCCTGGACCTGGGCGGATTCGATCTAATTGGTTTTGGAAGATTGTAAGGTGAAAGCATGAAGGGCATCATTCTGGCTGGCGGCTCGGGAACCAGATTGTATCCGCTGACTCGCGCGATCAGCAAACAATTGCTACCCGTTTACGACAAGCCAATGATCTACTATCCGCTTTCTGTTCTCATGTTAGCCGGAATTCGAGAAATTCTAATTATCTCCACACCAGATCATTTGGGTCTGTTTCAGCAGTTGCTTGGTGATGGCAGGCAACTGGGCTGCCGTTTCGAGTACCGTCAACAACCTGTTCCAAACGGCCTGGCTCAAGCATTTGTCATCGGTGAATCTTTTATCGCCGGCGACAAGTGTGCGTTAATTCTTGGAGACAACATTTTCTACGGATCGGGCCTGGCCAAGATGCTTGCCAGTTGCAACAATCCGTCCGGAGGTATCGTGTTCGCCTATCGAGTTGCCGATCCGCAGCGCTACGGAGTGGTTGAATTTGATCAGAACAAGCGAGCGATCTCCATCGAAGAGAAGCCAACGCAACCAAAGTCCGATTTTGCAGTTCCAGGAGTCTATTTCTACGACAATCGCGTTGTTGACATCGCCAAGAATTTGCATCCGTCAGGCCGTGGCGAATACGAAATCACAGATGTCAACCGCACGTACCTGCAACTTGGCGACTTGGAGGTACGAGTCCTAGGGCGAGGAACCGCCTGGCTGGACACCGGCACCTTTGCCTCGTTGCTACAGGCCAGTGAATTCGTACACGTAGTTGAACAGCGCCAGGGTCTGAAAATTGGCTGCATCGAAGAGGTAGCGTGGCGCCAGAAGTTCATAGATGACCAGCAACTACAAGTGTTAGCCGCATCTGCTCAGCAAAGCGGTTACGGAAAATATCTTCTGTCATTGCTTAGTTAACCAAGCCCTTCGTGACCATCATAAAGACATCCTCTAACGTAGGCTCCTTGTCGTTAAAGCTGTGCATGGGCACACCACTGTCTAGCAACTGCTTCATGATGCTTGACAAGTCTTGGTCTGAGGCCTCAAATTCTGCTTCTACTCGATTTCCTGATACATCCAGGGCTCGCAGTTCGGGCCGTGATCGTAGGATAGAAACCCCTGAATCAACTTGATCGTTAAAGCGAATCACCACTTGACGGTTCTTTCGGATCTGGCGATAGACATGGTCGATGGGACCGCTCAATAGCAATTGTCCACGCTCGATGATCCCGATCGACGAACAGCAATCGGCAAGTTCCGACAGGATGTGAGAACTAATCAAAATAGTTTTGCCCATTCGTCGCAGCTCTTTTAGAAGTGCTTTTACTTCGATACGGGCTCGGGGATCTAAGCCACTGGTAGGTTCGTCCAAAATCAGAACGGGAGGATCATGTACCAGCGTTTTCGCTAGGCACAACCGTTGTTTCATGCCTCGGGACAATCCGTTAACGTAATCATCTCGCTTGTGAGCCAGGTCTAACAACTCCAAGACGTCCTTGATAATTTGTTTGCGTTGGCTGCGACCAATCTTGTAGGCAACTGCAAAGAAATCCAGAAACTCCCAGACCTTCATGCCATCATAAACTCCAAAGTCGTCAGGCATGTAACCAATACTGCGTCTGACCGACATCGGATCTTGATTGACGCTGAATCCATTAACCGTCGCATCGCCTCTTGTGGCTCGCAGCAAGGTTGCCAGGTAGCGAATGGTGGTACTCTTGCCCGCTCCATTGGGACCAATGAATCCAAACATTTCGCCAGCTTCAATCTTCAAATGCAGCTCTTCGACGGCTGTAAAGTCTCCATACTGTTTACCAAAACCGTTTAGCTCAATCATCTAGTGGACCAACATGTACGAGGAGGAAAGTGGATCGTCTTAGTCTGCTTCAAAATGTCAAACACAGGGATCGGACTGAATATCATGGCAGTTGGGCTGGCGTTTTAACACTTGGAAGATTCTGATCACTGTCGTTTTCTGGTTCTTGGGGCAAGCGCTGTTGGGACAGAATGTTGACATCAGGTTGAATCGGTCTCATTGCAGGGGGTGATAAATGAGCGACCAGCACGCAGATGCCATCGTATTGATCTTGACTAGGTTGGATATCGATCGCTCCCAGCCGTTTATCTGTATAGCCGATCATCACCGCTTGACCAGGCGTCAGTGGAACTCCACGAGCAATTTGATCTAACAATCGGCCAACCCACCTTCCATCTGTGGCCTGAAGCTGTTTTGCGGTTGGTTTTTCGGCCTGGGTCAAGAGCTGGTCGTTCCACGGCTGCAAGGCTTCGTCAATAGTCTGCGGATTCCACACAACATTCGTCTGCTGACCAGCGACCAGTTCACCAAGCCAAGCAGACTCGTATCCGCCTTTGGAGTTCTGGCGCAGTAGAAGTACACTTTTCAGCGGTATATCACTGGAATTTTTTAGCATGGACTTTTCTGAATCAGACAGCCATCCGATCGGCGTACTAAGGTTGATCATTTGCTCGCCATGCAGCATCTCGCATGTATTGGAATAGACCGTCAAGGTCTTCAAAACTATTCCGTCACTTATTCCAAAATGCGTTTGCAAGGTTCGCTGGCCCGCTTGAATCCTTTTCGCTTGTCGACGTGAATCGCCCAGCGGTAACGCTACACTATCTTTTTCCGGCATCTCAATTGAGTAGTTGGTAGAAAGTGACGTGTACAAAGCCGCGTACTGAGTGATGTGCCCTCGGTTGTGATTGGCGTAAAGTTCTAACACGGCGACTTCATTTGCGCGACGCGCGAAACCAATATCCAATTGGGCGACTTTGGTGACAACAAAGACACCGGCGATGGCCATTAGTGGAGCGGCTATCCAAGCGAATTCCAAGCGCCCCATGACACGAAAGACCAAATAGTTCAGCGGAACCAGACACAGTAGGTAACCGCCTATCAACTTGATGATCGTATCCCAGGAGGGAAGTTCTATTCCAGAAGCGCTGCGCAGGGATTCGATCGCAGTTGCCGTAACGCCTGATTGATCGCTAAGAGTCGCAGCACCTCCCCAGCCAAGCGGTTCATAGCCAACTGCTTCTGTGACAGGTTGCTCTAGAACTCTGACTGAATTGTCGCTTTGAAGTTCTACTGAATCCTCATTGGATTGTGACCGCGCTTCTTTTGTCTCCTCGGCGGTTGGACCATCGGACTGGAACCTTGCGGCCTTGATGTCTCGAGTAAGTATTCGAAAACTGGAGTGCATTCGTGCGTCCAAATTGGCGGTAGCCAAAGGCTGCACCCAACGCTGTTGAAGTCCAGCACTGGCACTGACGGGTTTGAATTCGCGTGGCCAGCGCCGAAGCAAACCTGTGGAGAGCATGCTCGAGAAGTAGGGCCAGCGATAGATCTGTGGCTCACGCAATGAAAAAGCGGTAAGGACGATGCGCCCACGTCCCACTTGCCGCTCAGCGACTAACTGCCCCGAGCCAGGGAGCCAGCTACTTCGGTCGTTCAGATTCAATTGCAATCCGCTTAAAGGTGGTCCAACAATCTCAATCGGTCGCTGCGCGTTTTTGTCGCTGATATCGATCGTCTGCCAAGTACTAGACATCTCTGCAAAGGATTGGCTATCTAGTTCACTGTTTTCTGCGGTTTGCGCTGGCAAGTAGGACGACAAAAACGAATCCTTCAGCCGCGCCCAACTGGTGGGGCCACTGATCATCAACTGCCCGCCCCAGTGAATCCAATCAACCAATGCAGTCTGCTGATCCAGCGATAGATCGGCAGGTGCCACATCGTCCCACAGCATGACAGCCACCGATGTCATCGTTAGCATGCTGCTGGGCAAACTGTACTGGTTATCCTTGGGCTCCAGCAAAGTCAACTCATAACTGCGAACTCGATCCGCCGAGAACAGATCATCACTGACGATCCACTGGACAGCATCTTGGCTAGCCAAATACTGATAACTGAGGGCTCTAGGGGACAAGATGGCAAAATGAAACTCATGATCGTGCAGCTTGACCACAGCCGTCCTCTTAGCGCTTCCTACAATCGGAGTCATTAGCGGGACAGCTTGCAGTTCCGTGTTAAGCGTCACCGCAGCACGAGTCGCTTCGGCAAAAGCATCCTCCTGAGTGCGAGTCTGGATCCGAGGCACAAACATGCTGATCTGAACCGTCTTTTCTTGTCCTTTAGGCAGCACTGTACGACGAGTGAACGCGTTAACTATATTCGTCGATGGAATGGTAACGGGCTGTTACGGTCTTTCCACTCGCCCAACGCTAGCCACCTGCAAATCTTCGCGATTGGATTTAAGACGCTGAGCCGTCTCGACCCAATGACCCGACTTGATCGTTACAATCGATCTCTGTGAGTCGGTAGGTAGCGAGACTATGTCGCTGGCCTGAAGCCTATCAAGTTCCTCGAGTCGCTTACGTTCACGTTGCTGATCTGTCAGATCGTCCTCTGCACCACGCCGGCAACCTGAGTAGAAAGGTACCAACATGCAAATCAGCAAGAGGCAGCGGATGGCTGAAATCATTTGTCTTCTTCAATAGTCGCGTCGGGAGATGATTGCTGCTGGCGAAGCGCCGCCTCGAATTCAGCCAATTGTGCGTTTAACATTCGGTCATGTGGAGCCTTCGCGACGGCCCTGCGCTGATAGTCAACCGCCTCCTTTAGCCGCCCTGCAGCGAATTGACACCGTGACATGGTGTCTAAGTAGGCGTATGAATCTGGGTCGATCTCTAGCGATCTTCCGCTCAAGTAGATCGCCTCGTCTAGATGAGCGTTGCAATTGGCCAACAGCCAAGCCAATTGATTGCAGGCCTGTGCCAGCCCCATGCCTGCGCTAGCAGAACGTAAGACATCAAAATTAGCCAATCGAGCCTCTTCAGCAGATACTAGACTTCTAAAGTGGCTAACCATTGCGTCAAAATGTTTCTCGAAAAAAATCTTCTGTTCATCAGTTCGAGCGATCTTATGAAGTCCAATCAAAATATCCGGATTCTGAAGTGAAGCTGATCCATTGGCATCAATCGCCTTCTGGAAAAGTTCAAAGGCATCGTCCAAACGATCTTCTGAAGTGGCGTGAAGCGCAGCATACCAGAAGTGCATGGCAACAACCGACGCGTGATCGTACCTGGTTGCCGGCAGGTTGCGATCCACTGGTGCCGACTCGACCAGTGGCGCCAAAGTGTCCGCTGCTTTTTGAAATTGGCCGCCCTCCCAGTAGAAGTGTGCCAGCATTTCGCGCAGCTCTACTTTTATTCTGCTTTCTACTTTCAAACCTTCAAGGTATTCGGCTTCAGCCCAATCAAACAATCCTCGATCTCGCAGTTCGTGGGCCTGCACATATCGCTGGCCTGCTTCGATATCACCAACCCCCCCAGGTGCAAACTGGCCTAAAACGGCAGCACGATTTTCTGGTAGATGCAGCGCTTTTTCCGCTAGTTGTTCCGCTTGCTGCTGTTGTCCCAGTTTCAGATACGCCTCGGCCAATAGGTAAACAATTTTGGGGTCGCTGTCAAATAATTCGCTATAAACCGAAGATAGCTCGACGACCAATTCTGGCAGTTCAAATGATATCGCCCAATGCCCGTATTCACGAATCGACTTGGATGTTGCTTCAACCAGTTGCATGCTCGGTCGAACCATCTCCAGTGACGCTTGCTTGCCCTGTTGCCGCTCCGCCCAACGAGTCAACCATTCGTAAAATTTTAAGACCTGTTGTCGTTGTTCGGGGCTGGAATGAGCTTGTCGGGACGCGTCCAAGTTCAGATCGTCAGCAAACTGCTTCCATGGCTGCATATCGATAGGCTGCCGAGCCAGAATTTGGTTGCAAAAGGTCGACAACCATACGGTCGCTTGACGTTCGGATTGCTGGCTGATCAACAGAATGGATTGCGCTAATGCTACCTGCCTGCCTTCGTCGCAATCTAGGACTCGATTCAGCAGATTCAGACCTGCGTTACGCGACAACCATTCGTTGTTTTCGTATTTCGCGATGCGACATAGCGCTAGAAGAGCATCATCGGTTCCTAGTAGCGCCAGTTGCTGCAATCGAGTCTCCCGCTCAACTTTAGGCAGACTGCTATAGTCCAGCAGTTGTTCGCGGACCTCATGCGAGTCCGTATCCAACCACCAAACTACATTTTGACTCAGCAGCAGGTACTCAACGCTGCGCGCCACCTGGATATTTGGATGATCTCGCGCTAGACGCAGTTGTTCAAAAGCTGGCAGTCCGATTTTTTCAAGCGCTTCATGAGCGTTAGTGCGTACACGGAAATTTTCGTTCCCCAATTGTTCGATCAAGTCGGACACTACGTCTTGCAACTGGGCTCCCGATTGTGGCTGCGACGTTTGCTGTGCCACAATCCTATTGCAGATACAACTGATGGAAAGACACAGTAGTACGGTCAAGCAGAACCGACTCAACCAACCTGGGTTCAAGCCTGATTTTACACTCTCGCCCCAGTAATCGATCACTTGGCCGGAATTGAGGGCTTGTGGGTCTGGTGGAAGACTCGTCGAGAAATCAATAGCACTATTCATTGGAAGCACTCGCTACGACTATTTGAAAACAACGGGTCGGTACACGACGTTGTTGCAAACATTATATCGTTGGAAGTAGCTTTAAGGCTACACCACGTCGGCCGACAAGAAGTTCAGCAGATCGCCACGATTCTAGCGAATATTACGGACAAATGTCATGAATGCGCGATCCAATTCCGAGGGGTCGCCAAAGTGCTTCTCGAACATTTGCAATCTTTTCTCCTGCGGTTCTTCGGCCAGCGGCCGTAACTGGCCCACATCATGCAAGTAAGCTGCAAATTGTTTCCCTCGCGCCTTCATCAAGAAATAGGTAAGCGCCCAGCTCTCCGGATAGGCTTGTCGAACCGTTTGAGCATCTTTGAAGCGAGCATCGTCGCGCACCAGAGTTAGCAACGAATCGCTGGGGCGCTTGGGCAAATAGACAGCGAGCAAATAGAAGTTGTGGTAGTTGACATTGCCGATCTTCCAACCCTGAGGACTTTGCAGGTCAGGTGCCTCAAAGAACATGGCTAGACCTTCGCTTAACCACAGAGGGTTGTCCGCCAAACGCACCTGAAGGCCTGAATTAAACGCTAGTTGATGAACGGCCTCATGAACGATGGTTGCTACCGTTCTTTCGGCTTCTGGCCGCGACAAAATCTGATTGATGACAGCCTGGGACGACACCTTTTGGCTGGCTGGTACCAACCCGTCAACTCCGGTCAGATCGTACATGAACATGCGATTGGTGTTCATGTTGTAATAGCCAATCATGGAGCTAGCAGAATCACCTATGTCGCGCTTCGCATGCATCAGGTAGCTCTGCTTGTCACTGAATACCACGGCTACCAACGGGAATCGGGGTTTCGTCAAGCGAACGCGTCTAGTGTTCCAATAGTTATTGAAGCCGCGATAGAGTCGCTCAAAAAGCTGCCCAATCCACTGTGCATAGATGTCGCTGGTGTTGTAAGCGATAACATAATTTTTGGTCTGATGGTATTTGAAATCAGAACCCAGTTCTGGCTTGAGCAGATCGATTACCTGCGCAGGAGTCATCGGCTGCAAAGGCTGGCCCGTAGCTTTTTGTTCCACGATTTCCTGGCCATGCAAGGTCAGTAGACGACCATCTGCGGCCAACAACAGAACGCTCCCGTCACCATATTGGCGCTCCACCTGGGCAGTGACGCTATGTTGTTGCCCAGCGGCAAGATAGGTTACCTGCACAGCCTCCAAGTCGCTTCCTTGGGCGCTGGCCACAGCGGTAAGCAACAACAAGAAAGTCAGCCAGAATACCAGCGAACTCGGGCGACAACTGCGATCCAATGCGATTTCCTTTGACTTTGCAACTAACCAATTCGCTGACCAGCCAGACCAGATTGCCTATTGACGCGAGTCGGCTTGTATGGCGATTATTTGCTACAAGCAAAGTTCTATTCTAATCTGCATCGATGGCAAAGATCAGTCGTCTAAAACGGCGTCGAGATCGCAAATCCGAACAGATGGCTGGGCCGCTGAGGGCCAAAATCATTGTCGGTGCTGATTACCAACAAACGCCGTCCATCCTTCAGGTTGGGTCCCCATGTGTTGCCTGCGTCCTTTTCCTAGCCCTCCAAGCCTCGAATTCCATAGGATGGATCCAGCTAGTCCAGGATAAGCTTCTTGGTTACCGGTTGAATGCCACTTGGCAATGGTCCTTTGGCAGGCAGCGAATGTACCGAGCTAATGTCTGTTGCTGACGCGCAATCGATCAGATAGAGAGCCTTGCATTCCGACTCGGCTCCAGTTTCACTGTCTCGCTCCAGCACCAAGAATCGATGTTCATCTACCGACAGAATCTCGCTAATTCCAAAGCTAGCATCCTGCATGGGGTAGGCCCATTGCTTGATGGGCTGGCCGGGTTTGATCGCATCAAGCAATAGCAGCCTCGCATAATCACCCAGCCGCTTTTTACCTTTGGATTGACTATCTTGCACTAGCGCGCTTTGATAGGCAACTACCATTTCCTTGCCGCCAGGCACTAGGGCCAAGCCTTCTAAGCCGCGATTAGGTACTGCACCAACGGTTGCAGTCGCCAAATCCTGACTGTCAGTCAAACGCAGTTCCAAAGGCAGACTCCAAGTCGCTTCCATGACGCCTTGACCGGAGAAACGGTCGATCCATGGTCCATACTCATCGGAGATCAACAAGCTTCCATCTGCGGCGACTCGTATGGCTTCTGGATCATAGGCGCGACTTCGCGTACTGGAACTGCTGGTAACGAGTTCAAGCGAACCGCACAGCGCATCACCGGACTTCTGACGAAGCATCTGAGTTGCCACGACTCGCAGGCCAACTGAAGAGTGATCGGTGGTTTGCAATTCGACTTGGTGGATGCGACAAAGATAGTCGGTCGCTCCATCTAAGGGTCCGCGGTCAGGAAGCAACCAGTACAGTTGATCCCGCCCAGAATATTCGATTGCCGAGAATCCACCCAAGCTGTTCTGCTGAAATCCGTCGCCCAGCAGTCCACTGTTGCCGCTCAAGTCCACGCTGCCGGCAGGTACGGTGATTTTCCAAATTAATTCTGCATCGGCCACTGCCCGACCATTTATCTCAGCATTGTCTTCAGCTTTCAGAGGGTTCCTGTTTAGGCTACTGAACGCTAAAACTGACAAGACAATTCGCAGTACTTGCTTGCGGCTGAGCATCGTCAACATCCAATGACCACTTTGTTTTGAGACTATGAAAAAGTTGGTAACAACGTCTTTTGAAAAAACAAGCAGCGACTGTCCGTCAGCCGCTGCTTGAAAAAAAATTGATTCGCAGATGAGCAATCCATCCATGCCAAGCTAGTTGGCTGGCGCAATATCACCATGTTCGCGTGTGCAAAGCGCCAAAACAACTGGATTGTTGGTTCCAGAGGAGATGAACTGCACAGAACCGTCCCCCAGCAGGAACTGTGCTCCTCCAGCATGGAAAGCATAGATTTCGCTGTCGTTGACACAATTGATCAAGCACGTTCCTTGATTGCTGGTGACGGTTCCCGTATCACTGGTCTTGTTAGCCAAGCCGGTTGCCCCCACTCCGTCGATCGAGAAACCAGCGTTGACATCTGCCCATCCCCAGCCATCTTTGGTGAAAGGTCTACTGTTGTCCGGGTTAGTCGCCTTCTTCCCCTTGAGATAAAAGCCTGGCCGCCCAGCGTCTTCGCTCACTATGGCGGTATTGGATAAACCATCGGTGAAACTAGAAAGCTTCGCGCCGTTTCGCCCTCGCACGAGCCCGCCCAGAGTATCAAGCCGGACTAAACTTAGTACTCCCGATAGCGTGAAAATCGCACCGCGAACAGCGTTGATCGATCCATAATCTGCATATCCCCAAACTGGCTGGGCCGTACCGCGCGTGTTATTCGTTATTGCAGCGTATGCTGCCGCATCGGGCTTTTCTCGGTCGCCAGGCGCAGAGGGACACAGAAGAGTAGGAAAGTTGGTTGTCGTCAAAGGATCGTTTACGGCTGCAAACCAATTGGTGCCATGAGTATAGGCGGCATGAACATTGCCCTGCTCAATATAGGGAAGTATCATCGACACCCAAGACTGCTGGAATAAAGGGCTGCTATTGTTGATTCGACTGGGTGGAAAGACGCGGTAGGTACTCTCGTAATTATGAAGCGACAAGCCAAGTTGTTTTAGGTTGTTGCTACATGACATGCGGCGCGCTGCCTCTCGAGCGGCCTGGACGGCTGGCAGCAAAAGGCCAACTAGAATTCCAATAATGGCAATGACTACAAGCAGTTCAACGAGCGTAAAACCGGTTCTTTCCTTGCGAAATCTTTCCTTGCGAAAATGCATCTTTGCTCTCCTAAATTCCGGTGGACAGGCGCGAAGGTTCCTCAGCACACGAAGGACTCCCGCGTAACCCTGAATCTAAAACCGGGCGATAGAATATACCGAGAGCGGTAAGCTAGCGTGAAGAAACGATGTAGTTCAAGCAAAGATTCTGTCTAGATATTGTGAGGAATGGAGTTTG
>DAIRSD010000025.1:16926-18534 GCA_036804625.1 Aureliella sp.
GGCCTGGCAGACTAGGCCAAACAGGCATATTGACACACCTGGTTTTAGGATGGCTCTATGCACCCCAAAAGATGTGAACCAAAACGTAAGATTCCATCTGGTAGGCGGGCACCGATGAAATTCATCAGTACCCACCACAAATCTAATCAACGAAGTATCAGGCAAGATCTGCCTGCCGTCCGCCGACCGCCTCTTAAGTACTTGACTTAGCCAGCGGGTTATACACACCGGGAACCGGTACCGGATACAAACCATTAGCATCCGGCAAGGTTGGCGGCTGGGACTTGAGCGTATACTGATCGATGCCTGGGCATAGATCCTGCCCTGAGTTCATCAGGTCATCCCATTTGAGTACCTTGCCAGAATAGCAGGCTTCGCGACCCAAGATGGCACAAAAAGTTGAGTGAGCCCCATACTCGCCTTCGTTATAAATTTCGCCGCGCATCAGTGCTTCGATCAGATCATGTTGCTCCTGCTGGTGCCCGCCTAGTCGTTGGCCTTCGAATCGCCATGGGTTGGCACCTTCGATCACACCATCGATTTTGGATGTTCCCTTAGTCCCATGAGCGAACTCATCTACGATCGACCAACCACCAGCCAAGTGGCGCCCCTGACTGTACATCTTAGTTCCATCCGCAAAAGTGTACTCACAAAAGGTGTGGTCGAATATCTGAGAACGAGTGCGGTCGCCACCTTCGCGCTGTTCACGACCTCCCATCCCATTGCACTCGACCGGGAAGCCGCCCTTGACCCAGCAACCGACATCCAGATTGTGGATATGCTGTTCGCAGATTTGGTCGCCGGACAGCCAATTGAAATGGTACCAGTTCTTGCACTGATAAGCCATTTCCGTCAGTTCGACACCTTCGGGCATCAGTCGCTGGGCGACCTGGCGACCATGGTTCCATATTCCGCCACCGTTCCAGTAGACTCGCATCAACAAAACGTCACCAATCGCCCCGTCATGAATTCGTTTGATCGTCTCGATGTACTGAGGCTCGTGGCGGCGCTGCAGGCCAATAGCCACCATTCGGTTTTTCTTCTTGGACTCCTGGACAGCGGCTAGCACCCGCCGCACTCCAGCTACGTCGGAGGCCACCGGCTTTTCCATGAAGACGTGCCTTCCCTTGCTGATCGCGTATTCGAACTGTTGAGGCTTGAATGCCGGTGGAGTACCAATCACAACCAAATCGCAATCTACGTCAATAGCCGCCTTGTATCCATCCAAGTCGCTAAAGATTCGGTCCTCGGGAACGTCGATTTTCTCCGCATACTTGCGCTGCAAGCCCTTTACGGCGCTTTGGGCGGTCTTGGCAAACGCGTCATGCACCGCAACCAATTTTGTGTTTCCTTTGGTATTAAAAATCTCCTGAGCAGCCCCGGTCGATCGTCCTCCGCAGCCGATCAATACAAATCGGATCTCATCGCTGCCTGCCGCATGAGCAGTTCGAGCGATACTGGAGGCGGCAGCCAGTCCGGCCGTAGCCACCGAGCCGGTTCTGAGAAATCCACGACGGTCCAAAGAATTTGATTCCATGTTAAGCCTTGTTAAAAATTGGGTGACTGCTGAAAAATGGGTGACAGATGCTTAGACTAAACCGCAATGCC
>DAIRSD010000026.1:0-18475 GCA_036804625.1 Aureliella sp.
CCTGCACGCTGACGGGAGCGCTTGAGAAGTTGAACTGCAAGGTATCTGAGTCGATGACCGTGATGCCGGTCGGCCGAATACCGTTGACTGCGACCTTGGTCAAGTCGATGTCGCTCGTGTCCGGGTCATAGGCAAAGTTGAAGTTCGCCTGATAGCCGCCCTCGAGCGATGGCCTGATCGAGACGATAGCTCCATTGGCAGGCGTGGTGGAGGTTACACGCGTGACCACCGTTTGCAGAGCGGCGAAAGCGTTGATCCTTCCGTAGCCGTACTGACTGTTGAACCCGTTACCATCGTAAACCACTCCGCCCACTTTGTCCGCTGTGCCTCGAAGCGTCTGCTTTACCTGGGCTGCCGTTAGGTTTGGGTTGGCCGACAAGAGCAACGCCCCAACTCCAGCCGCCAGCGGCGATGCGGATGATGTACCGCCGAACCCGTTGGTACTCGTGTTGTTCGTGTAGTCGCCAGTGTTATAACCGAGTGACCCGGTGCGGTCCGTGGTCGTAATGCCGCCGGTGACTGGAGTATCGATATCGTTACTAGGTGCTACAAAGTCCAAGGCTGAACCGTAGTTGCTGTACTCCGAACGCTGGTCCCGCTGATTGGACGCGCCTACCGACATCACACCGTTTAAAGTCGATGACAAACTGGCTGGGTGACTTACACTGGAGGAATAGCCGTTGCCAGAGGAGATAAAAGAAGCCACGCCTTTACCGCCACGGGCCACATTGTTGGCCCACGTGAATGCGGCGTTCAGAGCGCTGCTTGAAGCACCGCCGCCCCACGAAGCGTTGATTACTTGGGCGGCGTTCCAGGTGCCCAGCCCATTTGCCGTCCGCCCGGCTGCGTAGTAGATGGCCGATGCCGTATTGGCATCGCCAACGTACGAAGGTCCATTAAACATCTGCACTGGCAGTATCTTGGCGCTAAACGCTGAACCCGCCACGCCAAGGTTATTATTCCCCACGCCCGCAGCCACACCTGCCACCGAGGTCCCGTGTCTGTCACTAGAACCAACGCTGGGGTTGGGACTGTTGGTGACGAAGCTCCAGCCACTGACATCGTCGATATAGCCGTTGCCATCGTTATCGATGCCATCGCCTGGTATTTCGCCAGGATTGACAAAAATATTGGCGGCCAAGTCAGGATGCATGCGCTCAATGCCGTCGTCCAGGATGGCGATTGTCACACCGGTGCCAGTACTTAGGTTCCAGGCGCTAGCCGCCTTGACGTCGGCCCCAGCGATCGCATCCGCGATCTGGGTTCCCGTGTTGTTCAGGTGCCACTGATTCGGAAACAGGGTATCGTTGGGAGTGAATGATCGCGTCATGTTCCGATAGAAATTCGGCGTCGCCCATGCCACCTGCGGGTTCTCTGCTATGGCAATAGCATACTCCAGCGTCGTATTGCCACCTTTTGGCAGTGTCACGACGAACTGGTCCGGCGTCCCCAGCAACGGTCGGAAACTGACGATCTCCTCCTTTACGAACACATCCTCCGGACGGACGCCTGAGTTCAATGCCACCACAGCCTCGTCCAGCACCGCCACTGTGGCTCCACTACTAACGACCGTGTAAGTCGGAGCGATCCAGTCCGCACCTGACGGTAGTTCCACCGAATCGAAAGTGAACGCTTCGTGGCTCGACCGTGCATCTGCGGCCGATTTTTTCACTCGCCACACGTTTTCTTTTAGCTTCTCTTCGGTCGAAAATCCTGACAGCCCGCCCAGTGCTCCGTTCAGGCTGCCTGTCATGGATCTCCCATCCCCTGAAACTTGTACCGCATACTCCTGAGAGGACGGCTTGAGTTCGATGCGCTGGCCATCAACCATGTAGTACAGTGGAGTGCTGCTCAACAGGTTTCGAATCTCTAACATCTCTAAAGACAATGCACGACGGCGTTGGGAATCACTGCGGGAAAAACGCCGCGAGCTGGACGACGAGCGGGCTTGCATGAGCACCTCCGAGATATGCACGTATGCAACAACGGCCGAATCCAGCTTCAGTGTGTTATTAAAGGACTCTGGGGCTGAACGGGCGACGAGAATATATCCAGGTAAAAATGTTAATTCAAAACAGTGTGTCTTGAAACAGGACGAAGTGCCCCGTAAATCAAGTTTAACAAGATAATTCAAAGGTCGCGGTGGACCAAGATCGGCCGTTGATTTGAATGGTTAACCGATGTGTGCCTGGAAAAAGCGTGTAGGTTGTGGCACCAGCTCGTAACGGGTGGCGCTTGCGTATTGTGACCGAATGGCCCGATCGTAGTTGCAGCTTTTTTGCCTTGAACACTTTGGGGGAATGACTGCCGTTTGCTTTTACAAAATCGATGACGTAATCCACAACCAAGGACTCGTCGCGATGAGAGGTTATCGTAATGGCAAATTCGAGTGACTGGCCGGCTGTTATGGTCGACTGGCAAAGTTCGATGGGACTGACAGTGACTTTGGGTTTGGTTCGCACGCCAATGAATTGCATCGTCTGTTCATGACCCTGCTTGATCAAAGTGCGCAGCGCATGCTGACACATCCATTCAAGCTCATCTGGCCTCTGCCGCCCTGCCTTCCGCCATCGAGCCAACGTTTCTAGCACCAACAAGGGATCGACCTTGGAGATATCATTCATGTGGTTGGCAACGCTACGAGTCACGTAGCGAGTCGAGTCGCCGTGCAGTTTTTCCAAAAACGGAAGCGGCACCGAGTGATCGATGGTTAATCGTCCCGACCAGGGAAGTCGTGGGCGAGTGCTCTCGCTGACCAGCCGCCGGACGTGGTAGTTGCGGTCCGTTGACCATTTCTCCAGCTCGCGCAGAGTCTTTTCAGGATGTGCGTTGATGAACGACCGCAGAGCGTCTTCCATGGAGAACCGCTTGGTGATCTCTTTCAGCGTTTTTAACGACATCGCGACATCCTTGGTCGCTATGCCGCGCCGCACGACAAACTCACCCAGCGGCGCCAAGATAAAATCTCCGAAGTCGTCATCGGTCTTTGTCGGATCCAGCTCGGCAGGCAGAGCAGCGATGATCTGCCGGGCGGCCAACTGAAAATCGTCGGCTAAGAACTGTTCCAATGTTTCGGCAATGTGAACGATCCGTTGCTTCAGCTCCAACTGCTTTAGTCGCTTCATGACGGCCTGGGTGAATCCCACTGCGTCGAAACGGCGGTCGGCGGCTGAAAACTGACCAGCCAAAAACTGCACGCGATCCGCGTTGAAGAGGTGATCTTTCAGACTGAATTTGGTTGATTTCTGTTTGGCCATGGGGTCATCAGGGGGTTCGTTGCTTGAAATGGGGTGACCTCACTAGTGGCCTGCCAGTACTTTTCCCACCGGCACTTGGTCGGTGAATGATAGCAAGAAACGTCAGATTTTTGGGGTTTTGGGTTCGTTAATGGTCTGCAAACATCACAATTTTTGGTCTTTCCGAGATACGCGAAAAATGTAAGATATTCGGGGAACGAAACTTGCATCGTTGGCTGTAGCTTGCTGTCCCCCCCGGTCGTCGGGTTGAGTTTGGGCACTTTAAGGCCTGCTCAACCACTGCTTGTAGTCCGCGTTCCGGCTGCCTGTCTGGCAGCCAAGAGTTGGATTTTCAGTCGACTGTTTCTGTCTTTCCAGGTGATTTATGGATCTTTCAAGAGTTCGCAATATCGGTATTAGTGCTCACATCGACTCGGGCAAAACGACGCTCAGCGAGCGTATTCTGTTTTATACAGGCCGTATCCATAAGATCGAAGAGGTCAAAGGCGGTGGCGACGGTGCTACGATGGATCACATGGAATTGGAGCAGGAGCGTGGCATCACGATCACCAGCGCCGCTACCAGTGTTTCCTGGGGCACTGGGCAGAGCCAGTATATTACAGAACCACACCATATCAATCTGATTGATACCCCTGGCCACGTGGACTTTACGATCGAAGTCGAACGGTCGCTGCGGGTACTGGACGGAGCGGTATTGGTTCTGTGTGCGGTTGGTGGTGTTCAAAGCCAGTCGCTAACGGTCGACCGACAAATGCGGCGTTATAATGTGCCTCGATTGGCCTTTATTAACAAGATGGACCGCACAGGTGCTGATGCCAAGAAGGTCGTGCAGATGATGCGCGACAAACTGAACACCGATGCGGTACTGATGCAGTTGCCTATCGGTGCTGGTGAAACATTTGCCGGTTGTATCGATCTGGTCACCATGAAGGCGCTTCGCTTTGTCGGTGATCGCGGCGAGAAGGTTGAAGAATACGACATCCCTGCCGACATGCTGGACGAGGCTAAGCAGTATCGCCATGCGATGTTGGAAAGCCTATCGATGTACAACGACGAAATGATGGAGTTGTTGCTGAGCGAAGAAGAGATCACTGAAGAACTGATCCACAAGGTGACCAAGGATGCGGTCCAAAACCAAGGGCTCACCCCAGTGTTTGTAGGTTCTGCCTTCAAAGACAAAGGGGTTCAGCCGCTGCTGGATGCGGTCTGCCGATACCTGCCAAGCCCCTTGGAACGTGAGATTAAGGCTCGACGCGTCGACAATGAAGCCGAGCGATTTCCGCTGCACGCGGACCCCAAAGAACCGTTTGTGGGCATGGCCTTTAAGATCGTGGAAGATCCGTATGGCCAGTTAACCTTTATGCGAATTTATCAAGGTAAAGTCGCAAAGGGTGAAATGTACACCAATCAGCGTACCGGCCGAAAGGATCGTTTCAGTCGCATCGTTCGAATGCACGCCGATCAGCGAGAGGAGATCGACGAAGCAGGGGCTGGAGACATCGTAGCAATCATGGGTATCGATTGTGCCAGCGGCGACACCTACTCCAACGAGCGTGGTTATTGCTCTTTGGAAAGTATGTTCGTACCCGAACCGGTCATCAAAGTGTCGGTAACTCCCGGCAGTCGCGCCGATGCGGACAAGATGAGCAAGGCGCTGCAACGCTTTCGTAAAGAGGATCCAACTTTCCAAGTTTATAACGACGAGGAAACCAGTGAGACGATCATCTGCGGAATGGGCGAGTTGCACTTGGACATCTACATCGAGCGCATGCGCCGCGAGTATAAGATTGAAGTTCAGGCCGGTGCTCCCAAAGTTAGCTACCGCGAAACGCCAACCCAGATGGTCGAATTTGATTACAAGCACAAGAAGCAAACGGGTGGTTCGGGACAGTACGCTCATATCAAAGGCGAACTGAGCCCAATGGATCCGGAAGGTGAGGTGCCGTTCATATTCGAAGAACACGTCGTGGGTGGCCGAATTCCCAAGCAGTTCATTCCGCCGGTCGAAAAGGGCATGCGAGACTCACTGGGCAAAGGACCACTAGCCGATTATCCAGTCGTCGGTGTGCGAATCGACTTGCGCGATGGTAGCTACCACGATGTGGATTCGTCGGAACGAGCGTTTTACATTTGTGCCCAAGGCTGCTTCCGCGAAAGCATGCTGAAAGCCAAGACTGTATTGCTTGAGCCGATTATGAAAGTGGAGCTGGAATGCCCCGAGCTGTACCAAGGTGACGTGGTTGGCGACGTGATTCGCCGTCGAGGCTTGATTGCTTCGACCGATATCCGTGACGGTATCTCTTATATCATTGCGGAAGTACCTTTGGCCGAAACGTTTGGTTATGCAACCGACCTGCGCAGCATGACCAAGGGCCAAGGAACTTTCACCATGGAATTGTTGGCCTATCGCAAGTGCCCAAGCAATGTCCAAGAAGAGGTAGTGGCCGCTCGTAAAAAACGCGAATTGGCCGGAAAAGCATAGTAACCTACTTTGGTTCACAACATCCACGAGCAAGCTGGCGTGGTACAATCCCACTGGCTGTCCGGTGGATGGTTAGGCTTCTCGCTACACAGCGACACCCAGCCACTCAGATTTCTTCCAGCAGGAAGAAATTTGAGTATTGTGCTAACCGAGCGTGCAAGAGCGTAGCAGTCTCACAGGCAAGCCGAGGAGCGTTTCAATCGCTTCGTGCTCGTGAGCCCAATCAGTGGTAGCTACCGTCGCCAAACGGTGGTATCGTCGTTTCTATCGCTCGACGCAAACCATTGTGGCTGTGTCAACGGTTTTCGATTAAAATACCGTCTCAAAATTCTTTGCTGAATTGACTACTGCCTGCACCCGTTTTTTCGTGGGGTTTCCATTTTACAGGATACACTAACATCGCATGCCGATACCAGTCACTTGCCCAAGTTGCCTAACGCGATTCTCAGTTAGCGAGAAATTCGCTGGCAAGAGTGGTCCTTGTCCCAAGTGCAAGGCAATTATCAAGATCCCCGAGTTGAGCGAGCAAGTGGTCGTTCACGCGCCGGTTGATTCTGCGCCCAAGGACAGCAAGGGCAAATCGGTTTTCAAACCGATTCGACGGGAGGAAACAAAGCTGAGCATGCCGGTGATCGTGGGCTCGGCACTTGCCGCTTTGGTCGCACTGGGAGTAGCCTTTGGGTACCGGCTGCATCCTACCCCACCACCTGCCGCGTTGTTGGCCGCTGCATCGATCCTGCTGGCGGCACCGCTGGTCTATGCAGGTTACTGGTTCTTGAGAGACGACGAACTGCAAGGGTTCACAGGTCGCGAGTTGCTGGTGCGATGTGCAATTTGCGCGGTTGTGTTCGCTCTTGGTTGGGCGATTTATGCTTGGGTGCCAGCGTTTGTCGCCGATCAACAAAGATCAAGCGAAACATCAGCACTGATGATGGCTCTTATGATCGGCGTGATGGTGGCCCTGGGTGCAACGGCGGCGGTATTGACTCTGGAGCTGGAAATTGGACAAGGCTTGCTACTGCATCTAATGTATCTGATCATTACTTTTGTACTCACTTGGCTATCAGGCACTCCGCTAAGTGAGATTCTGCCAGGCAAGTCGGCCCTTCAGCAACAAGCGCCCGTCAATCGTCCCGTTCAAGAAGCACCAGCAACTCCTGTTGCACCGACGCCAGAGCCACCACCTGTTCAGGTTCCCAAGTTGCTACAATAGGACCTCATGAGTACCGCTGAGTCTAAAATCGATTGTCTATTGTTTGTGTCATTCGGCGGTCCAGAAGGACCAGACGACGTCATTCCCTTCTTGGAGAACGTGCTACGTGGTAAGCCGGTTCCTCGCGAACGTCTGCTGGAAGTAGCCGAACACTACCAGCATTTTGGCGGCGTGAGCCCTATTAATGCTCAAAACCGCGATATCATCGCGCGATTGTCTGACGCTCTGCATGCGGCGGGCAATCCTTTGCCGATCTATTGGGGAAATCGCAATTGGCAACCTTACATTACCGATGCACTTCGGGAGATTGATCAAGCCGGACATCGACTTGCCCTTCCGATATTTACCAACATGTACAGCAGCTACTCGGGATGCCGTCAGTATCGCGAGAACATCGCTAAGTCACTACAACAACTTGGCGATAAGGCACCTCAAGTTGCCCCACGGTTGCGCTTTGGCTTTAATCATCCGAAATACATTGCTGCACAAATCGATTTGGCGCGTCAAGCTTATGAGAATCTGCCCGCCAGCCACCAACAGCAAGCTCGGCTGCTTGTAACTGCGCACAGCATACCCCTATCGATGGCAGACAATTGTAGCTATGTCCAACAGCTCAAAGAGTCTTCAAGGCTAGTAGCTCAAGCGCTAAATGTACCTTGGGACTTGGTTTATCAAAGTCGCAGTGGACCACCTTCGCAGCCTTGGTTGGAACCCGACATTGGCGAACACTTGCGACAGCTTTCAGACCAAGGTTTGCAAGCCTGTGTGGTTTTGCCGATGGGTTTTGTGTCGGATCACATGGAAGTTATGTACGATCTAGACACCGAGGCCAAGCAGTTGTGTGAGGAATTGGGCATCCTGTATTCGCGTGCTCCGGCCGTGGGGACACACCCAGACTTTATCAGCATGTTGGTGGACTTGATCGACGAACGTTGCCAGCAACGGACCACCAAACAATGTGTCGGTTCATTGCCACCGCTGCATGACGTCTGCCCTGAGAACTGCTGTTTGTATCCGCAGGGTCCAAGATCGCAAACTCAAGGTGCCACACACGGACCCCAGGCAAAAAACTGAACTCTGTGCCAATGGAATGGAATCCATGAACTTACGCCAGAACTTGCAAAAGTCAGGAAAGCGATCTGCTGATCCTGCTACAAGTAGTGACGGTGTGCGGTCGACCGTTTGGCTGCCCGCGCTCATCAGCAGTATTGGACTGCTACTGGCTTTTCCACCTTTGAATTTATTTCCTGTTGCCTGGATAGCACCAATGGGTTGGCTGTCCCTATGCCAACGCCCAGCCCCACTTGGTCGCAAGGCCTACTGGACGTTATGGTTAAGCGGATGTCTGTTTTGGTTGGTGTCACTGCACAGCATACGTCTAGCCTTTTGGGCATTGTATGCGGGTTGGCTAGCGCTCGCACTGTATCTGGCCATCTATGTGCCTCTGTTTGTGGCTGCAACGCGACTGATGGTGCATCGCTGGCATATTCCACTGATTCTGTCGGCACCCGTGGCTTGGACAGGGCTAGAATGGATTCGATCCTACTTGTTTACCGGATATGCCGCCAATACGTTGGCGCACTCGCAGGCCTTTCAGCCTATCTTGATTCAGACCGCCGATCATCTTGGAACCGGTGGATTGTCCTTTTTGATCATGATGTTTGCGGCTTGTCTGGAGACTGCCAGAAATCATTGGATAGCAGGTAATTCTACCAAGCTTGGGACGGCTGGTACCGCCGCCTGCATACTGCTTGGTGGCATGTTAGGTTACGGTGCTTGGCGATTGCGACAGGCGGATCAGCTTGCAGCGGAAAATCCCGTTCTGCTTCGTTGTGTGTTGTTGCAGGAGAATACGCCCAGCATCTTTGAAATGAATCCGAATTTAGACGCTTATTATCAACGGGCTCAGTCAGCTTGGACCAGCTACGCCAATCTCAGTCGAAAAGCTGCTGCAGATTGGTCGGATATCGATTTGGTAGTTTGGCCCGAGTCCACCTTCACAGCGACAACTCCTTGGACCCAATGGGACATGGATGATGAACCCTTACCAAAATCGCTTGAGAACGATCTACAGACTTATCAAATGACTCGTGCTGGTCTGCAGCAATCCATTGAACAAGCACAACAACATTTTCAGATGAAAGCCCGATTGGCATTACTGGCTGCGCGAGGCATGGACTCTTGGGCTCAGTTGCCCGCAGAGCCAGGCCCTGAGCTGTTGGTTGGTTGTGATCACGTGCGATACGCTCCTGATCGAGTGCATCGTTATAATTCGGCTGTGTGGATTCGTTCTGACGGGACCGTTTCCGATATCTATCACAAGATGCATTTGGTCGTATTTGGTGAGTATATTCCACTACGCCCGTTGCTGGGGTGGCTAGAAACTTGGTTCAGCTTCGCAGGCACTCAACCTGGCTCTCAGCCCAAGGCAATGGAAGTAGCCGATGTTCACTTGGCACCCAACATTTGCTTCGAAAGCATGGTGCCGCCCCTGATTCGTTGGCAGATTCAGCAGTTAAAGCGGCAAGGCACGAACCCTCAGGTTCTGATCAACCTGACCAATGATAGTTGGTTCAAAGGCACTTCCATGCTGGATCATCACTTGGCCAGCTCCATTTTATGCAGCGTAGAGAACCGCCGTCCGATGTTGGTTGCAGCCAACACCGGCATCACAGCAGAGATCGACGGCTCGGGCAGACTCCTTCAAGGCACTCAGCGTTTTGCGGCGCAAGCCCTTTTGGCTCAACCGCGTCGCGACGGACGTTGGTCGATGGTTCAAGCGTTGGGGTATCCACTATCGTGGCTATGCGCGATCACCACATTCTTTGTGTTTGTCATTCCCAAACGCTGAAGAATAGTAATCGTTCACGAGGATTATTGTAGCTGGTACGATCCCTCTTCTTCAAAGCCGCGATCGCCTTTTGCGTTCCAGCGTATTTCACTTGTATCAGGGTGCAGTGTGACCACCACCTTCAAAGTTTCACCATCGGCTCGCTTTCCGCTGCCCTCCAGACCATTGGTAGCAGGTGACAAACTGAATTCGGATAGTTGCAGGCTTTCAGCCACTTTCGCAGTAACGCGTTCTGCAGGCCATTTGCCGGGATTGTCTTTACGACAACCTGTCAGACTGACTAGTAACAGGCTTGCCCCCAGCAGCAAGCTAACCATCTTGTTACATTGTTTGCCAAATGTTCTACAGTTCATCATTGCAAGTCCTTTGTTACGAGATCGATTAGTTATAATAGGCTGATCATGAGCGATTCAAGTCAAACCACGCCTAATCCGCCACCCTTCCAAGTGTACCATCTTGCCGCCGAATTGGCTGGACACACGTTGGCCTCTGCGTTAAAAGAATTGGCCTCTTCAACCACCAGTTGGGGCACGGTCAAAGACTGGATTGCTCGACGTTGTGTCGAAGTAAACGGGAATCTATGCCTGGATCCTGCGCGGCGACTAGGCCAGGGCGATGTGATCAAAGTTTGGCGTCAGCCACGTCCCAAGCCGATTGAGACCAATGACATTCGAATCGCCTATTTAGATCAGCATCTTTTAGTCGTGGAAAAACCGGCTGGCGTTACCAGTGTTCGGCACGTGGGCGAACGAGACATATCGGTGAAACGCCGTCAACTACAACCTACTTTGGAGGAGCTATTGCCGCCTGTTCTGGCCAAAGTCCAGCACCTTCGCTGGCCGCCGCTGCCACCCAAGGGCCAGAATCGTGGTACTCAGCGATCCACCCGCTCGATGGCACAGCGCGCTCAGTTGCCTATCCAAAGCGCCCATCGTATGCCTCTCGAACTGCAGGTCCTGCCTGTGCATCGATTGGATCGTCATACTAGCGGACTGATGATCTTTGCCAGGACTCGTCAGGCGGAACAAAGCTTGATCACCATGTTTCGCCAGCACACGGTACGGCGTGAATATGTAGGAGTTTGCCATGGTGCGCTACAGACACAGACGATCGAGTCGTGGTTAGTGCGGGATCGCGGCGATGGACTGCGTGGCAGCCTGCCGCCAGACGCGACGCCTGAGCAGTTGGAGTCGGCTCAACATGCGGTGCCCCATATTTTGGGCTGCAAACCGCTGGACGACACACGCTACAGCCTGTTTCGTTGTCGACTGGAGACTGGGCGGACCCATCAAATTCGCATCCACCTGTCTGAAGCCGGACATCGACTGTGTGGAGAGCCATTGTACATAGTCGATCGTGCGGGAAACAAGCTGCACGATCTCAGTCATGCACCTCGTCAAGCATTGCATTCCGACCGCCTGGCCTTTGTGCATCCGATAACACACAAGCCGCTGCAATTCGAAATGCCATGGCCAAGCGACCTGGCTCAATGGATACGTCATCTCAACCAAGCCACGCGAGAATAACACTAGGCTTTGTTTCTTATGTGGCGACAAGCTTCTAGCTTGTCGAAGAAGTATAACAATTCCTACACAAGCTAGAAGCTTGTGACAACAGAAATTTGTCAAATGACGGTTTTAGAAACAAAGCCTAGTGCCTCTTCCAGGATAATTCTTTGGGTGCGAGCACCCCGTGGCTGCGACTCTCCAGATTGCAATTGATCCGGCCAAGTGCCTACACTCAAACTACTCACCACTCCCAGAGCCCATACCTCCCCAATTAGCACGGTGACTCTTGGAACGCTCGTGGTTTGGAGATGTACCTGGAAGGCGATACGTGAACTGCCGCACATCAGCAGGCAGTTCCAACAAGTCCGCCAACCGCAGCGTAGCCTGTTCTAAAAGCTTGTTGATGGCATCTGCATTCTTCGATACAGCTTCAATTCTATAGTCATTCATACCGCCCATCCCCATGCCCATGCTACTTATACCACCACTCATTATTCCTATGCTTCGACGCGAAATCGTGGCTGAAATTTCATCAACAGCTATCTTTGCCCCTTGAAGTTCTAAGGTTTCTCCAACAAGCTTAGCAATGCTCGAACCGGTCTCGTTAACAATTCGCAATGTCCGATCGGCCGTATCGTTGTCGAAAACACCCGTCTGCACGCACCACTTGAGAATCTCGGGCCAAACAATCCGACCAGAATCCTGCGGATTGTCGAAGTCTGAATCGGCAAGCCGCTGAGCCAAGAGTAGCTTGATCTTTTGTTTTTCGTCATTGCTAACTACCGTCAAGGCGGCCAGCGTCTCTTGAAGGTTCAGTTCCGGCTGCCGCAACACCTGATCTTGAAAGATTTGGTGTAGCACTAGCACTGGCTGCCGCTGGTCCGGCGGCAGGCTTAACCAATGGGGAATCCAAATTGATTCTATACGTGGCAACGTTTTCCCTGAGTTCTCATATTGCTCACGCATTTTCCGAGGATACACAGTGCGAATGACTTGATCCAGTGGTTGTTTCTGCACGTATTCCCAGCTTTCCTTTGAGGAAACTTGCATCGACTTTGGCAATTCAAAATAATCCATGTGAACTAAGCGAGCCAACCGACCTACGTATACATAGGACCAATCTCTATATTCGTTTTCAACTGACAACCTAGCGGTTGCGGATTCCAAATTCAGAAGCAGTTTCTGCACTAACTCACGCGATATCTCGGTAGATTGTTTTGGTATTAGGTATTTGGGAGTGCCGTAATAGTTCAACTCGCCAGGATGGCTCAAGAATTCTCCCAAAACCACTGTACACACTCCGTAGCTTTGCTCGGTACAATCGTTCAATTCTGCGACAATCGCTTCAAGGCATTGAACTGGATTGAAACTTGCAAGGACTGGGATTGAGGCGGAAATCCACCTGCCAGAAGCAGAATCACGGCTATTCTGCATCACTTTACCTGCCCATATTCGGCTCTTCAGGAAAATTTGAATTGCAATTTTGCGTTGCTGTTCTGGGGTCTCCGAAAGCGAATCTAGCGCACTAATTGCAATGATTGCCGTATCCATATCGCGTTCGCGACTCATCAAAGCCAGCCACTGCTCGTAGGTGTAGCCGCGATAAGTCGCCTCAGTTCCCTGTGAGTTCCTCATCAGCGATGCCAATTCTTGATCATCCGTTCCTCCTTCATTCTTGGAGTTGGTTTGAAATGGCTGGTTCTTCTCTGACTGCTGAGTTGTTTGTGTGGGCTGTCTTGACCAAACTTTGGGCGCTTCCGCACCGTAGTTTGATCCCACAGACGGATGAGATGTATCCGGAATTCCGCCCATAGGTGGATCAGAAAAGGTTGTTACGCCTCTTGATGCACTTGGACTTGATAGATCACTTAGGTTTAGCTCGACATTCCCCTGCGGGTCAATAGTGGCAGCCGATCCGCTAGGTACTTGTATCTTCGCTTGAGTGCCATCCGGCTTCTTGACTGTCAACCAAATACCGAGGGCGATGCCGGCTGGAAAACTGCTGGCGGCGATTGTCCAACGCAGCCACGGCGGAATACCGCTGCGGCGTGAGCTGATAGGTCGTTGGGCCGGTAATAGAGCGGCTTCCGACGGTGTTGGGTTTATTGATAGATCGGGGGCCTTTTGAGCAAGGCTCACTAACTGCGCTAGATTGGCTCCTTGCCCAAGCACTCCAAGCTGCTGGGATACCTGCGCTGCCGATTCGGGCCGGTTATCACGCTGCTTGGCGGTCAACTGTTGGATTAACTCGACAAGCTGTTCGGCACCATTTCGATACTTTGGTGGCACGCAAATAGGATCATCCGATACATGTCCTTGCAACTTGGCAAAATTGGTCGCATAACGTGGACCGCTGTAGGGTGCTTCACCGGTTAGCAGTTTGTATAGAGTGCAGCCCAACGAGTATAAATCGGCTCGCGGATCAACGCCGCGCGCATCGTGAATCTGTTCTGGCGACATGTAGTCAGCGGTTCCCAACGCCAATCCGGTCAATGTCCCGGTGGTATCGCCCGACGATGAAGCTTGCAGGCGTGCAAGCCCCAAATCCAACAGCTTGATCTGCCCAGATGAATTGATCATCACGTTGGACGGTTTGACATCGCGATGAATCAGCCCGTTGCGATTGGCATAGTCCAGCGCCGTGGCAACGGCAGCCCCAATGGCCGCCACGATATCCGCAGGCAATGGCCCTAATCGCTCTGCGATCTTGCTCAAATCCATGCCATCGACGTACTCCATCACCAGCACTGGCTGACCAGCTAGTTCACGAGCATCCAGCGCGGACACGATGTTGGGATGGATAAGCTGACCTAGCGTGCGCATCTCGGCTTCAAACCGCTGGACCGCGCGCCGATCAGCTAGCCGTCTGCCTGAAACGATTTTCACCGCAACGTCGCGACCAAGACGCAGATGCTGAGCGCGATACACCACGCCCATGCCACCATGAGCGATCGCTTCCAGAATGCGATAATCACCCAGCTCAACCGGCAGCTCGAATTGGTCAGCTTGGGTCTCATCCGGCGTCCCTCCTGCGATCACACCCAGCGCCCGCGCAGTTGACCAGCGACAATCCGGTTCACCGTAATACGCGCTATTGCCATCCTTAGCTTGCAGCGTTTGCAGGATCGAATCGCTTCTCTGCTGCTCAATCTGTTGAGCGCGCTGGCGACAATGGTCGCAATCCTGGATGTGCAGAGCCAGCGAGTTTTCGCTGATTTCATCGATTTTGCCAGCTATAAGATCGCGCAGGGCCGTATCGTCGGGGCAGGCTGTCGCTTGCATCGTTTCTCTCCCATTTCTCCGCCTAGACCTGTGTTTGAACACTACCGCTCTGGGTCTCGTCCGATTCCCATACCTATTAGAACGCAAGCGTCTGACAGGTGTTTGGTCATTTGCAATATTTCAGCCGTCGGAAGTAGAAGTAGGGGGTGTGCAGAGATCGGTCGCGCGAAACGTTCGATGTTGGTTGAAAATTGAGTCAGGGAGCGGCAAAAGGCTGGGTCGCATCGAAACGATCGCGTAACACACCATGCTCCTTATGACCACTTCAGTTAGCCGAAATGTCACGATCATTTCTATAGCAGCCGCTCGTGCTTGCGGGCGTGGAATGATGGATAGCCACAATTGGTTCAGGACCAACAGATTACCATTGTCGCCCTTCGATCCACAAACGTAGCGGCAATAACGCCGCTTTCGTTGAGCGAAAGTCGACTATCTTACCGCGTCCTACTGCGGCAATTCGTTCAAACGCTGTTTGAGCCGGCGCAAAACACGGCAGCGAGCCTGATAGACCGAAGCGATGCTGATCGAAAGCTGCTGAGCCACCTCGGCCGCCGATCGATTTTCGATTGCGGTCAATTGAAACGCCTGCCAAGTCCGCTCTTCGAATTCTTCTTGGCCCATCGCCAGGACACGTCCCGTCAAGCTAACTTGCACTTGGCTACAAGAATCCTGATCGTGCTCCAAATCAGGCACCGCCTGCAACCAAGCCAGAGCGTCGGTACCACCGGAGGCTTGAGGCTGCCCTTTTCGCCGACGATGAAAGTCTGCTAGGCGAGTGCGAGTGATCGTAGCCAACCATGCGCGAAAACTGGATTCAGGCCGTTGGTGATCAAACTGATGAATCTTGCCTGCCACCGTTGCAAACACATCCTGCACGACATCAGCCGCATCATGACCGGCTAGTCCCGCGCGGCGACACCAGGCATAAACGATCGGCGAAAACGATTCGACCAGTCGTGACCAAGCCAATGATTGCATCTCACGCAACCGCAAAAAAAATTGCGACGAAAGACTGGGGGATTCAGTCATGATGGACGGTCCGTAGGTCATGAACCCTTTTCGAGTGATGCTGAATATGCGATGGGTTTGCCAGTGGATTTGCTATTGAATAGCTACATGAATATTTTTTCATCAAGTGGCTTATTGTAACTAGAGATCGCCCATTCGGCCATTCGTCTGCTATCCGCGAGGAGATTTCCTGCAAGGCTTCAATAACTCGCATGAACTGCCTTACGCAGATATTAGTGGTAGTCAGTGAAGATTAGCGTTCTTCAACGGTTTTTTCGTTTGCTAATTAAGAATCGTGCAGCATGAGCAGTTCATGCAGATTTTTCAGAGTGCGAATCCATTGCATTCTCACTGCTGCCACAGAACATTCCAGTCGCTCGGCAATCTGATCGTGAGGCAACTGTTCGAAATGTCGCAATCGCACAAGCAATTGCTGTTGTGGGGATAGTTGGTCGATAGCAGAGGCCAGTTGCAAAGCACTTTCATTAGCTGCAATTTGTTCCGAGGGCGAAGGTGACGAGCCTACCGCCAATTGAGCAATTCGCGAGTCCGTGAAATCTAGATCCGTTTGCAAGTGTTCGCGACCTTGATTGCGTTTTGCGGTCCCATAGGAGCGGCGAACTTGCTGCAGGACCGCGCGGCGAACAATCATGCGTAGCCAGGCAAGTCGTTCAGCTTGGCTTGTTCCGCGAAAACCTGACGCTCCTCGCCAAGCGTCCAACATGGCCTGCTGAACGATATCCGAAGCATCAATGCGCCCGCGCAGGCCTGCTGGCAACTCGCGCTGCGCCACCTCGTGCAACCAAGGACGCAACGGCCCGATCGACCAGCTCTCACAAAGCTTCGATTCCGCCTCGCCAGCCGCCTTGCGTATGGAATCAAACTGCGTCATGGTGCTGACGCTTTCGATCTGTTCAATTTGGTTCGCAACATCCGGCGGCTCCCCACCCAATGAAAAGCAAACCATATTGGCATCTGGGCCGTGACAATCGTTAGTATCATCGCAATTGAGTCCTGAAAGCTATAGACCGAACGATAATATCCCAATTGTTGAGCTGGCGTCAAAAGGCTTTGGACAAAATGTGTTGCGTAAGGGCCTATCCACCAGAGCAGGAATAGCCCTACCACCATACCAGCACTCGCCAGTAGTAGCCACTGTGATCGTCGGTCGTGTTTAGAAATGATGAAGACGCGGATGGCATAGAGAAAAGCCACTCCCTGGGATGCTATCCAGATAGTTAGAAAAATGGGTTTTTCGAAACGCCCGTATTCCATCCATAATCCCATCCAGGCCATCATTGAAAGTAATACAACTGCCGGCAAGGCGAGCAGCCACTTGAGTGAAACCTGCCTGCGACGTAAGGCATGCTTTATCATGTAAACTGGCAATATGATTCCTCCCAATGCGCACAACATTTCGAACATTCGATCGACGAACCAACCCTGTAGACTGAACTCTTGACCCCCAAGCACCGTGTTATAAACCCACACTCGTGGGTCGCTTACTTCAGGATATAACTCAGTTTGTCCCGGTGACAAGGACAGATTCTCTCCTGCGGTTGCTGGGGCAGCTAGTTGATCGACAAATTTTGTCTTGATCCCCTCTGAAGTCATGTAGTTAATGACACATCCTTCACCAAGGCGTGTATATGCTGTATCCCATTGAGTGTTTTGCACTGAGCCTGCTGCAACCGAATACGATTCGGACCAAATCAATCGTCCATCAGTAATGTCATACAACGACCTGCTGAGCCGTGTTTGATCGCATGATAACAGCCAGTAGCGAGGATCGTCGGTTGCCATCAATTCTACTAATTGTGAAGTTGATTTTTCTAAATACTTGTGTTGCCACAGCAATTGCCCGCTTTGATCATAACAGCTTAACGAGTCTTTACCGCAAAGCAGTCGTCGCAAATCTGCGTTTGACAACTGCACCGTTTTCGCAGCAGTTATTTGCCAAGGTCTGCTGTCGGTCTGTACGCTAGATGTGGTCTGAACTAGATTCTCTCCATCTACTCGTATCTCCACAAAATTGAGTGCTCTTGCTTTATCCGAGGCTTCTTCCGGAATCGCCAATGAAAGCACCGATTTTGTTGGCGGAGCGTCAGCATTTGCTGTTATCGAACGGCGATCACGCATATTTAGTTTCGACGTTTGATTGAATCTCGCATTTCGAAAAACCTGATGGCTGCATTGGTCACCCGTTTTAGAATCAATCAAAAGCAGTCTTACCCCATTGTCGTCCTTGCCAGGAGCTTCAGGCTCCATGATGACCAAGTATTCAGTACCAGTCGAATCGGCTAGACTGTCTAGCCACAACTCATTCCAGGGCTCACCCATTGAATTTTGCTGTGATTGATGCATGCGTTTCCAAAGTTCATTACCGTCGTCGCCCGACAGTGCTGTTATTCCTTTGACTAAATTGTTGTTGGGTCTGGATGTTACGATGCAGTCATCTTTTCCATCACGATCGCAATCCAGGACCACGATCGTCGGATCATAGTACCAATATCCTCCAAATTCAAAATTTGGTCCGTATCCCTGACTTCTGGTTGTTCCCAATTCCTTCTGCCAACGCACCTGACCACTGGGCAGGTTCACGCGCCATAGGCAAATTTTTGGCTTCCTGGCTGGAGCCGCAGAACGAACGCCGTTATCACCGACTAATCCAACGACGAATATATCACCAGAGGCATCCACGCATGCCGCAGTGGCTAGTACTCTTTCCAACACCAGAGATTTAGACAAGCCGGTTCGCTGCTTTCCGGTTTCGGCGTCAATCCAATTCAGCCAATCGGATTGCGAACTGGTGGGCGATTCGAAATAGGCCAGCGACTCCTGACCCAGTTGAACGCACACAGCCGACGCCCTTGG
>DAIRSD010000027.1:0-18413 GCA_036804625.1 Aureliella sp.
AAAGCCCCCCAGGACATCGCCCAGATTGAGGACTTGAAAATTGATGGGCAGAAGGTTCACCTAGTTTCTATCACTGGTACTTACTCGGGTGGCATGATGGGTGGCGGACGGCCCGCGCCTAAAAAGGAGAACTACCAACTGATGAGTGGTATTATAGAAACGGAAAAAATGGGAACCTATTTTATTACCGCCACTGGTCCCATCGACGAATGTCAAAAGCTCGCTGATGGCTTTCGTGAAATGCTCAAGGGCATGCAAGTCAAAAAGCCATAGGCTGACTTTGGCAGGGCGGTCCAGGTATTCTCGTGGTGAAAGAATTCCTGAAGTAGGAAAAGTCTTGTAGTGGAAAAGTCTTGTAGTGGAACTCGCCAGAGTTCCTGTTATGCAGAATTACTGCGTAGGGGGATGCTGTCGGGAACTCTGGCGAGGCCCACTACGGGTTCCATGGGAACTCTGGCGAGTTCCACTACAGGATGGCCAGCGGATTTCTGGGTTGCTCTAAAGTTCCTCGTGTGACGCCGATGCGATTGTCGGCTTTTAGCACCCGCCATACTTCCTGGCCCTGAATCTGCCCCGCGATAAGCTGCTGGTACAGGCCAATCAGGTGAAGCGTCTGCTGGCGCGGATAGTCACGCAATAATTCAATGCGGAATTGACGCACGCCCAACTGGATCAGCGATGCAGTGGCTTCGGCTCCGCTTTGCGCATTGGCGTTGTACAGCGTGTTTCGGCAACCAATATCGGCGTGCAGCACGTGCTGAGCCCCCAAACGGTCGGCTAGCTTTACGTCATGCCGATCGCAGGGTCGACCGCAATCGCTTTTGTTTTTCCCAGGACTAAGCACGCTGCAAAATACACAATGCTCCATGTGAAACATAGGCATGTGCTGATGAATCACCACTTCCAGGAAACTTGGCTGGCTATCGCGTACCAGTTCAAAAAGCTGATCACGATTTAGATCGTAAGATGCGGTTACGCGACCTGCCCCCCAGGTTAATAGTTGATCAGCGGTTAGTGGATTGGTGGCGTTCAACGAGAAATCGGCTGCAAACGGGATGCTGTGCTGCCGACAATATCGCAATGCGGCCAGGCTGCGCACTAGCCACCCGACCTGAGCACCTTTGTTGGTGTTGGGTTGAGTAGCTTGCGTTTGGCTGTACTTTCGCAGCGCGTGAAACAGACCATCCTCACCCGGCTTGTGAATCCGCAAGGTGGCTAACTCAATTTTGGCCTTGGCCTGGCATGCCATATCGACGGCTTGCCGGTACTGCCGCAGATCATGAAAGTCGGCAATAACATTCGCAGCGCCCGACTCCAGAGCCAATTCCAATTGTTGGAGCGACCGACATAAGATCCGCAAAGTAGTCGTTTGACTATCGCAGCCCGGCTGCTCTGGCGATTCTTGCACGTCCGATTCTATCCGCGAGTATTTGGCTATGCGGCACTGCTCGATCAACTGATCGGCCTGGCCGAGCGGTCGGCATGGATAGGGACGAATCAAAGACAGTGACTGCAGTTTTTCGACCAGTGATTTTCGCAGTGCTCCCAGGGCACTGAGCGGAACCATGGGCTGCCCTTGGAGTTCGGCACGTATTTCGCGGAGATAAAATTTAGTATCACCCAACCGCGAAAACTGCTCTCGTAGCTGTTGCTCGCTGAGTGGATGCTTGATAGCTTGCTGAGGCACCAAGTCGCTCGGCAAACAAATCTCGATCGCATCGCCATGACGAGATGTCTGAGACTGTGAAGGTGACTCAGGTGGCTCTTGGGCAAGCGGGAACGGGATTCTCGCCTTGATTTCGACCGGTTGTCCAACGATGGCAGTTACCTGCAGGTCGACTGGCAGGCGTGCGGCGGTTCGCAAAGAACTGAAGGTACTATTGAGCTGCTTGGTCAACTGAGGATCGTCCGTCTTGAAAATACGCAGACCGGGTGATAACTGCTGCCCCCTCAGCAGACCATACTCTAAAGCGATCTGAATCTGCCCAGAGTCCGCATGGGAAACCCGCTTTCCATCTTGCCACATCTCGTAAACTCGACCGCCTATCTCTTTGCCGCCCAAACGATCCCCTTCAATGACGATGCCATTGCCCAGTCCCAAAGGCAAACAAAGCTCGATAGTCAACCTTTGTCCGCTATGTCGGGTTAATTCACCTAACAGCACTCCTCGCTTCGCGCTACTGATCCCTGGTACCAATCGCTTGTGATCACAGCCTTCCAACCAGCCGGGCGAGAAACCTCGCGAAAAACACATCTCCATTTCATATCGCTGAGAATCGGTCATAGGACAGTGCTTGCGCTGGGCGGCAGCATCAATTGCCTGCCGATAGTGCCGGCAGGTGCTGGCCACATATTCGGGGCTCTTCAGTCGTCCTTCAATCTTTAGTGAGCAGACGCCGGCGTCAAGCAACTGAGGAACCAAATCATATGCTGCCAAGTCTTGCGGGCTGAGCAAATATTTCACGGAGCCCAAATCGCGAAGTTGTCCATCACAAACGATATCGTAAGGCAGACGGCAAGCCTGAGCGCAATGCCCGCGATTGGCGCTGCGTCCCCCAAGCGACTCGCTGGTCAGGCACTGGCCACTGTAGGCCACGCACAGGGCACCATGAACAAAAACCTCAAGGGGCATGTCGGTCTGGGATCGAATCTTGGTGATTTCGCTAATGGATAGTTCACGCCCCAATACGACTCGCTGAATCCCCAGTTCACGCACCTGCTCAATCGCGGCCGCATTGGTAAGTGTCACCTGAGTGCTGGCATGAAGTGGCAACTCTGGACAGATGGCACGGATCAATTTGGCCGCACCCAGATCTTGAACCAGCACAGCATCCACTCCAGCGGCAGCAAGTTGGCGCACATGCTGTTCCAACTGCTGTAGTTCATTTGTAAAGACCAGCGTATTAAGTGTCACGTAGCCGCGAACCGAACTGCCATGCAACGTTTCCATCAACTCCGGCAGTTCCGTGATGTGGAAGTTTGTCGCTCGCACTCGCGCATTGAATCCCACATCCAACCCAAAATAGATGGCGTTTGCACCGTTGGCTATAGCCGCTCGAGCACACTGCCAATCGCCAGCGGGTGCCAGTAACTCGGCACTGGCCAAGCTACTGGCGGAGGGCGAATTGCCAAGGGAAGTTTGATGTTGGACCTGGAGTTCTTCTGCTGAATTCTCTTTCATGGGAAGAATAATACACTATAAGCCGACTTCTCGGTACCACTGCGGGCTATAAACCGCTTTTATTTACTCGGCAATACTTTTGAAAACTGAACCATGCCGCTATGATGCTGAGAAAGTCGACAAGGTGATGGGGAGATGGTAAGCGAATTCTAGAATTGTAATTGCCAGACTTGGTCTGGCCCAAAGGAAAATTATGCAAATAGTAGCCGTTCAATTGGATATCGCTTGGGAGGACAAGGCCGCCAATCATCGACGTGTCGCTCAGTTGCTTCAAGAGAATCCACCACAACCCGGATCGTTGATTATCCTGCCCGAGATGTTTGACACCGGATTTAGCATGAATCTCGGGGCCACTGCGCAAACAGACCGTCGTGAGAGCGAGGCGGTGCTCAGGCAACTGGCCAGTCAGTACCAGTCGACGGTGCTGGGCGGCGTTGTGGGCTGTGTCGTCAACGGGCAAGCCAGCAATCTGGCTGTTGCCTTTTCGCCTTCCGGTAAGGAACTAGTGCGATATCAGAAACAGCGTCCTTTTACTCTGTCTCGCGAGCAGGAGAATTATCCGGCCGGGCGCGGTGAGAAGATTTTTCAGCTCGACGAAGTCTGCATTGCCCCATTTATCTGTTACGACTTGAGATTCCCGGAACTTTTCCGGCCTGCAGCACTAAGCGGTGCCGAATTACTGGTAGTCATTGCCTGTTGGCCAGCGGTTCGATCCGAGCATTGGGTGCGTTTGCTTCAGGCTCGTTCAATCGAAAACCAGGCATACATTGTTGGAGTGAATCGCTGTGGCAGCGAACCTGGGCTGCCTTTTGATGGACGAAGCTGTGCATTCGACCACATGGGAAAGCAGCTGTTTCAGGCTGGACCCGAGCCACAGGTTCTGACGGCCACCTTAGATCTAGAGTCGCTGCGTGCTTGGCGTCGCAAGTTCCCTGCACTGTGCGACGCCAAGACCTATCTATAACATTCACTCAAGTAGATTTCTCAGGTTTGAAAGCCAACCGATTGCTTCGCCAGCGGGTCTATTTCTTGGCTTTTTTGCTCGGTTTCTTGGCAGCCACTTTAGCGACTGCAGCCTTCTTTGGAGCGGCTTTCTTGGGCGAAGCTTTCTTTGCGGTCACCTTGCTGGTGGTCGTTGCCTTGGCGGCTGCAGGACTAGCCTTTTTCTTGGCTGCGGCGCTCTTTGACTTGGCGGAACTTGCCACTTTGGATGTCTTTGGCTTGCCAAATGCCGATTCCCAGCCCGAAGCGTACTTGGAATTGGAACCTACTCGAGTGATAGTCATGGTTGCTCCCTCACAAAAAGATACTAGATTTTCCTAAAATGATCTGGCCAATCGCCTTACAACTATTTGGTGATATCGAAAGTCGCCCATTTGGTCAAGTCAAAACAGTAAGCGGTTACATCTGGTACTGACTACCGGCGGCACTGCGGACCCCATAGCCGAGAACCACGCCTTTCAGTTAAGATGATTGATCGGTATCCCATCTAGATTTGGGGCAGGAGTATTCAAGCATGAGTTTTAATAAAGCAATGAACAGTGGTCGCATTTCAGGGTTGCTAGTATTTGTCGTATGGGTCGGGATGACCATGGCTACTGCGACTAGCACGTGGGCCGAGGAGTATCTATCGGGTATCCAGTGGACGATTCCAACGGTGATTACTCCAGGTGCCATTGAGGGGCAGCCACCGTCCGATGCCATCATCCTTTTTGACGGAAGCGATCTTTCCCAATGGAGCAATGCAGACCGCTGGAAAGTGGAAGAAGGGGTTATCGTTTCAGGGCGTGGTGACATCAAGACCAAAGAGGAATTCGGAGATTGCCAACTGCACATCGAATGGTCTGCACCCGCAGAAGCCAAAGGTTCTGGGCAAGGTCGCGGAAATAGCGGCATCTTTATGATGAATACTTACGAGATTCAGGTGCTGGATTCCTATCAGAACGAAACGTATCCAGACGGGCAGGCCGGGGGGATCTACAAGCAGACTCCACCGATGGTCAACGCCATGCGACCGCCCGGGCAGTGGAACGTTTACGATATCCTTTGGACCGCGCCCAGGTTTCATGAGGACGGTTCGCTGAAGTCGCCTGCCTACATGACGGCTCTGCACAATGGTGTCGTTGTCCTAAACCATTTCGAGCTTCAGGGGGACACGCCTTATCACCGGCCACCAGAATACAAGCAGCATGCGGCCACCGGTCCGATTCGACTGCAAGACCATGGCAACCCAGTCCGTTTTCGCAATATCTGGGTACGTCCGATGCAGCCTCCAAAAGGCGAACGAACCAGGGAGCCCTTTCTGCGGCGCGGCGACCTAGAAATTCCAATCGCTAAATAGCTAAGACGTTTGGCTCAGTGTTTCATGCGACAGTGGCCTTTTGTAGGAATTGAATATGTCTGATTCTATTTGTCGATTTGGGATACTGGGGACGGCCGGTATCGCGCGCAAGAACTGGAAAGCGATGCGATTGGCCGGTAACTCTAGCGTAACCGCAGTGGCTAGCCGCAGTGTGGAAAACGCCCAACGATTCATCTCTCAGTGCTCGGCAGAGGTTCCTCAACAGCAACCACCTCAAGCCTTCGGCTGCTACCAGGAGATGCTGGATAGCGACTTGATTGATGCCGTATACATTCCGCTTCCCACAGCTTTGCGCCACCCGTGGGTGATTCGAGCTTCAGAGGCAGGAAAGCATGTTATCGCTGAAAAGCCCGCCGCGATCAGCACAGCGCAGTTGACTGAAATGTTGGACGCCTGTCGCCAACATGGCGTCCAGTATATGGATGGGGTCATGTTCATGCACAGCCAGCGATTACCGCTGATCCACCAGATCGTCCATGTTAGGCAGGAGCTTGGACAGGTTCATCGAATGGCGTCACAATTCTGCTTCGCCGGAGGTGAAGAATTTTCGCGAACGAATATTCGTACCGATACCAGTTTGGAACCGCACGGATGCTTAGGCGACCTTGGGTGGTATTGCATTCGTATGTTTTACTACTTGATGTCGGAACAGTTGCCTGTCGAAGTGCGAGGTCGAGCGCTCAGTCCAATGCAAGGCACAACCAGTCAAGGAACTGTGCCCGGTGAATTTTCTGCTGAGCTGCGATTTGCCAATGGCGTATCGGCGGTGTTCTACAATTCGTTTCGAACTGCGCATCAGCAGTGGCTGCATGTGAGCGGATCGGAAGGTTACTTGCAGGTAGACGATTTTGTGCTGCCCTACTGCGGCAGCGAACTAGCGGCATACGTGGGGCATGATCATTTTATGATTGACAACACTCGCTTTCACATGGAAAGCCATCGCCAGCGCCATGTTGTCTACGAATACGACGCAGGCCATCATTCGGCTCAGGAGGTACGAATGATCCAAGCTTTCGCAGGTCAGGTACTTTCGGGTTCCCTAAACCAGCGCTGGCCCCAGTGGGCTCTGCATACTCAAATGATCCAGGATGCCTGCTTTGCGTCTGCGTTGCGTGATGGAGCTGCCGTGCAGTTACCCTAAGTAACCATTGACATCGAGTGTAACTTTGGATCGAAGCAACACCACCTATCTGAACAGTTTGGACAGTCCTGATTTGCTGCCGTATCTGAATCTTCGGAATCAGAATTGGACTTCGGTCAGCGGAATCTTTGTGGCTGAGGGGCCTTTGCTGGTCGAAAGGTTGATTCAAAGCGACTACAGTGTGCGAAGTGCACTGTTGGATCAAAAATACTTGGATCATTACGCTGATCAAATTCCCGACGAAGTGAAGCTGCTGGTGGTACCGCACGATATGGTACAACAAATCGTTGGCTTCAACTTCCATCGCGGTTTGTTAGCCTGTGGAATTCGCAAGCCCATCAACTCAGTTGCCCAAGTTGCAACCCAGGTATCCGCTCAACAAACTTGGTTGGGACTGCTTGGGGGTCAAGATCCTGAGAACGTGGGCGGAATGCTGCGCACGGCGGCTGGTTTGGGCATACAAAACGTAGTGATTGGCCCTGGCACTGCAGATCCGCTTTCGCGACGATCGCTACGAGTTTCGATGGGACAGGCGCTGAAACTGAATCTATACCTTTCGCGAGATTTGCCGGCGGATCTTCAGTTGCTCAAGCGACACGGCGTCGAGTGTATTGCTACTTCACTGGGTGACGGCAGCCAGCCTTTGGAACGAGCCCACCGCCATGGACCTGTCCTGCTGTTGATGGGAAACGAGCGCCATGGCTTGCCTAGTGAACTGCTAGTACACTGTGATCGTCAAGTGCGGATCGACATGTCGATGCAAGTTGATTCGTTGAACGTCGGTGTGGCTGCAGGTATCGTCATGCATCACTTTTGTCGAATCGCAACACTTTCCAGCAGCTTGGGTTCGATTTCGTAACCGTTCGCGGAATTCTGATAGTCGTTTGAGTAAGGACGGTGTTGGAGTGGGTTTAAGTTTAGGTTCAAGTTTAAGTTTAGACCTAAACATAAACTTGAACTTAAACTTTAACTATTGATTTGCGACACCTAACTCCGTGAACGGCTACGCGATTTCACTAGCACAATCATTAACATAAACTTCAGTCAGATAGGCACACTACTTGGAATTGCAGTTGGCATGAATCTCAAGAAAAGCAAACGCCCTTTACAGATCAAAGCTGACCGCAGATCAGGATCCAACCTGAATTCCTCAACTGCTACTCATGGGGTTAGCTTGCAATTGACGCTATTGGTATCGATAGCGGTCGCAATGGCTACTTGGGTCATCTTTTGGCCAGCCACACAAAACCAGTTCGTCAACTTTGATGACAATCTTTATGTGACTGAAAACCCGCAGGTGCGACGTGGATTGACCATGCAAGGTCTAGTCTGGGCCTTGACCAGCATGACAGCTAGCAACTGGCATCCCATCACCTGGATTTCACACATGCTTGACGTGACTGTGTGGGGAGTGTCCCCATCATCGGCCTGGGGTCACCACTTGACTAGCGTTTTGCTGCACGGTGTGAATGCAGCCATGGTCTTTCTTGTAGGCCTGAAGCTTTATGGGCGATGGGCCACAGCGTTGCTGCTGGCTATGTTGCTGGCTTGGCATCCGCTTCGAGTAGAGAGTGTTGCCTGGATCGCTGAGCGGAAAGATCTCTTGAGCGCACTGTTTTGGTATGCTGCGATTTTGTGCTACTTCCGATATGCTCAGCAACCAAGGTCTTGGGGCCGCTACCTTTTTGTACTATTGCTTTTTGTAGCAGGCCTAATGTCTAAGCCCATGGTAATCACTCTGCCATGCGTGCTTTTTCTTTTGGATTTTTGGCCTCTTCGGCGAATGACATGGGACAAGCCCTTGCCAACTTGGTCCACGCTTATGCCACTTCTAAAAGAAAAACTACCCCTGTTTGCTCTGGCAGCAGCATCGGCAGTGATCACCTACGTCGCGCAGCTACAGGGTGGTTCGGTGGTTACCGATCAGATAAGCGTTTTGGCGCGCTGCATGAACGCGATTGTCTCTTACTGGGTCTATGTGCAGCAGTCGATTTGGCCAGTCTCGTTAGCCGTGTTTTATCCGCTCAGCAGTGCCGGGCCACAAGTAGTTCGGGCAATACTTGCTACCATCTTAGTGGTTGCTGCTACAACGATTTGCATCCTATTGCGAAATCGATATTCATGGGCAGTTGTTGGTTGGCTGTACTACGTGGGAACTCTCGTGCCGGTGATTGGTTTTGTACAGGTGGGTGGGCAGGCTCATGCAGATCGTTATACCTATTTGCCGGTACTGGGTTTGGCAATCATACTGCTTGGGCTTTTTGAACTGGCAAGTGGGAAATGGCCGAAGTGGCGTCCGCTGATAGTGTCCATTTTAGGCTTATCGATCGTGGCAAGTGTTATTGCGACTCGTGCGCAACTGATTTATTGGCAGGATAGCATCACGTTATTTACTCGAGCAACGCAGGTCAGTCCCGACAGCGCCACAGCATGGGCCAATCTGGGCGCCGCTTACCTTTCACGCGGACGCATTGCGGATGCGATCGAGGCCTATCGCGTCTCTACTCGATTGGGAGCTTCGACACCCGCTCAAGCAGGACTGGCGACAGCACTGGCTGGCTCGGGTGATTTTCAGGCGGCCATCGATGTCTTTCGTCAGTTGTTGGAGGCGGAGCCCGAAAATTTCAAAGTAGCCAACAATCTGGCATGGATTTTGGCCACTTGTCCAAAGGCGGACCTGCGTGATCCAGACCAGGCGGTGCGAATCGGACAGCGAGCCAATCAGCAAAGTGGAGGGCGTGACCCTTCGATTCTGGACACTCTGGCTGCCGCCTACGCATCTTCCGGACAGTTCGAAATTGCCGTACAGACCGCTCAGCAAGCGATCGATTTAGCCTTGGAACTCCAGGATTTAACACTGGCCAGTTCCATTCAGTCACGTCGACAGTTGTATCAAGAACAGCGTGGCTATATCGACAAATAGCGACTTTAGCGATTTTCCGATACTGTTTTGTTTTTCACTCGACCGATATCATGAGATTAGTGGTAACTGTTCTTGTTTTGATAAGGCATTTTAGTGTCGCAGTCCAAAGGGTCCGCCAATCCGCCTGTGCCTCCCAAGTGGAAAGAGCCGACGGCTAGTCCGAACTCCGGTGGTCCTCCGCTATTCATTCCGCCTGCATGGACACCTGAGCCAGCGATCGGACGCTCTGATTTGCCATTGGGAACAACTGCGGCGTCGGAGCTTAACGCAGATGGCTCACCTGCTGAAAATGATCGAAGGACTTTGGGCCAGCGGCTTACAGATCGTCTGGCTTCCTGGCGGCAGTTCCCGTCATGGCTCGTCAGCATGATCTGTCATTTGATTCTTCTTCTCGTATTAGCGTTGATTCAGTTGCCTGGAATGCAAGGTTCTGCGCTGACATTGTTACTAGGCGAGTCGTCGGAAGGCGAGGCGGAGTTTGATTTGTCACTGTCCGCTAGTCCGCTGGAGGACTCCTTGCAGGATTCGTCTGAGGTTGCTCAGCCGCTGCCCGTGATCGAATCGGTTCCCAACTCCATCGCCGAGGTTCTGGACGTGCAAGAAATGGAACTGCCTGGACTTGATCAACCCGCCTCCAATGTGGCAACACCTGTTCTACTGACCAACCTCCTGGACGGACGTCGAGCCGGCAACAAGGAAGGTCTTCTCAAGGAGGGCGGGGGGTCTCAGCAGACCGAAGATGCTGTCGAAATGGGGCTGCAATGGCTGGCCCGTCAACAGCAGAGCGATGGCGGATGGAGCTTGCGAGGCCCCTACTCCGACGGAGCGCTGCTGGAAAATCGAACGGCGGCAACCGCCATGGCTCTGAACGCTTTCTTGGGAGCCGGCTATACACATTTGGATGGAAAGTATTCGAGTCAAATAAAATTTGGCTTGGAGTTCTTGAGAAAACGCCAAAATTCACGAGGTTTCTTTGCTGATGGCGAGCCTGGGCAGCAACGAGCCTACGCTCAGGCGATAGCAACGATTACAGTTCTGGAGGCTTATGGTCTGACCAAAGATCCCGAATTGGTTGCCGCTTGTCGCCAAGCTGTCCACTACGCGCAGTGGGCTCAAAGCCGTCTGAAGGGGTGGCGTTACGAACCACAGCGGGATGCGGATGTCTCAGTAACCGGCTGGTTTGTCATGGCTTTGCAAACTGCCTACATGGCCGGATTTGAAGTGGACGAGGAAAAACTACAATCGGTACACGAATTCCTGGACAGCGTGGGACATCGCGACTTGTCTGCTTATTCCTACAACGAACTGCATGCCCCTGATCTCACGATGACCGCAGAAGCTCTGCTGTGTCGCATCTTGCTGGGCTGGCCTCGTGAACACTCGGCGCTACAGAAAGGAGTAGAAGAATTAACCAAGTCGCCGCCTGACGAAGATGAGAAAGTGCAAAGTGTTTACTATTGGTATTATGCGACTCAGGTAATGCACCACTATGGCGGTGAACCTTGGCAGAAGTGGAACCGGGCAATGAAACGGACCTTGCCACGCATGCAAAATAAGTCAGGAACTGAAAAAGGCAGTTGGAGTCCACAAAATGATCACTACGGTTCGGCAGGAGGAAGGTTGTACACCACCTGCTTGAATATCTACTGCTTGGAAGTTTATTACCGTCACTTGGCAATCTACAGTATAAAGTAACGATGACGTATCGCAGCACGCGCAGCCTAGTACAGGATCTACATCGACACGGTCATCTGTTAGTTGTGGACGAAGAAGTTGACCCTAAACTTGAACTGGCCGAAATTCATCGTCGAGTCTACCGACGGCAGGGACCAGCATTGTTATTCACCAACGTGTTGGGTTCTCGATTCCCGGTTGCCTCTAATCTTTTTGGAACGCTGGAGCGAGCGAGATTCATCTTTCGACATCAGATCGACGCTGTTCGAACTGCGGTCAAGCTGAAGACCGATCCCCGCAACGCACTTAGAAGCCCGCTAAGTCTGGCTAAGATGCCATGGGTTGGCTGGCGGATGCTGCCTGTTCGCAGTCGCCGACCAGCGGTGATGCGCAATTCATGCCGCTTGAGCGAACTGCCTCAGGTTGTTTGCTGGCCCAACGACGGAGGGGCCTTTGTGACACTGCCCCAAGTGATCAGTCAGGCACCGGGCAGTCGTGGCGTGAATGGTTTGAATCTAGGAATGTACCGTGTTCAACTTTCAGGCAATCGATATGTCCCTGATCGCGAATGTGGACTGCATTATCAGATCCATCGCGGCATAGGGGTTCACCATGCGGCAGCTATTTCTCACCAAGCAGACTTTCCGGTCAATATCTCCGTGGGTGGCTCGCCAGCCATGACTCTGTCAGCAGTAATGCCTTTGCCCGAAGGAATGAGTGAACTGGGCTTCGCTGGTGCTCTAGCTGGCCATCGCATTCCACTCTATTTGAATTCAGGCCAGGCACCCATTTATGCGGATGCAGATTTCTGCATCGTTGGACGAGTTGTTCCTGAGTCGCTGAAGCCTGAAGGACCCTTTGGAGATCATTTGGGTTACTACGCGCGAATCCATGATTTTCCATACCTGCATGTTTCGGCGGTCTATCATCGGGACGACGCCGTTTGGCCGATGACTGTAGTGGGGCGACCGCCCCAGGAAGATACGACCTTCGGTCAGTTGATTCATGAAATCACGGAGCCGGTTATTCCGACCGTACTACCCGGAGTCCGGCAAGTGCATGCTGTTGATGCGGCTGGCGTTCATCCGTTACTGCTGGCAGTCGGCAGCGAACGTTATACACCTTATCAGCGAAATGTTCGCCCGCAGGAAATCTTAACTCAGGCCTGTGCCATCTTAGGCCAAGGGCAACTTTCCTTGGCCAAGTACCTGTGGATCATTGATGGCTTGGACCGATTGGCACCAGCGGCCGACGACATCCCGAATTTTTTTGCGTATGTGCTGCAACGAGTTGACTGGACCCATGACTTGCATTTCTTGACTAAAACAACCATCGACACGCTAGATTATTCGGGCAGTGGACTCAATCAAGGCTCCAAGCTGATTGTTGCCTGTGGTCACGAGCCGCGACGCACGCTAGGTACAGAAATTCCCAACGAATTACGGTTGCCTTCCGGCTGGCGTCTTCCACATGTGGCCCTGCCGGGTGTTTTGGTGATCGAAGCTCAACCCCATCAGGATGCTCAGGCCACTACTTCGCTTCAAGTGCAATGCGATGGAATTCTGCCCGATAGCGACATGCAAGGCTTTCCGCTGATGGTAGTCTGTGACGACAGTCGTTTTGCTGCTCGCAGTCTGGAGAATTTTTTATGGGTTGCGTTTACTCGCAGCAATCCGGCTGTAGACATCTATGGATTTGGAGCGGAGATTCGCGACAAGCACTTTGGATGCCAAGGCAGTTTGGTGATCGACGCTCGAACCAAAAGCCATCATGCTCCCGGATTGATCGAGGACGCGGCGGTTTGCGCAAAAGTAGACGCCCGCGCTACTCGCAACGACCCGCTAGCTCGACTCTTGTGATGCTTCAGACTGTTTGGATGCACAGGGATCAGTGCTGACGGATGGTTGTTGCACTGGATGCAAGCAGCTCAGTCTTTGCCGTTCGGCGGCTTTAGCAAACGGATAGTAGACGGCCATGGCTAGCCCTATGGAGATGACACCCCAAACGGCGGCTCGCCAATCTCCACCTGACACCAGAAAATGACCAATAACTGGAGGTGTTGTCCAAGGCACGTGAACGTAGGGTTTTCCGATCCATCCATGATCCATCAGCAGGAACGTCAGTGCGGTCAGCAACAATGCATTGCATACGTAAGGGATCATAAAGATTGGATTGAGCACGATTGGGAATCCGAAAAAAATCGGTTCATTGATACCAAAGAGCTGCGTGGGCATCGATACGCGGCTGATTTGTCGATAGCCCGGCTCCCTGGAATTTACCATCACCAGAGCAAGTGCGATCGTAGCCCCAGTACCACCTACGTTGACAAAGCTAGTGAAGAATCCTTGAGCGGTGACATAGGGTAGTGGCTGGCCGGTGCCGACGGCCGCCACGTTATCTGCCAAGTACTGCAAAAAAATCGGTGCCACAATGGCATCCAGCGTGTTGTCACCATTGATTCCAACGGACCACAACAAAGTCACTAGAAATGCAAACACCAGGATTCCTGGCAGAGTGCTGAGTGAAAAGACCAGCGGTGAAAACGCCTGCTGCAGAAGCCAGTTGATATCGATGCCCGCTACGAAGCGAATGGCCCAGAAAGTCACAACCAAAAATAACAAAGGGATGAGCGAAAGGAATGACTCGTAGACCACCGAGGGCACGTTGGCTGGCAACTTGATGACCCAGTTACGATCGTGAAAAAACCGTTTGACCCGCACGGACACCAGGGCAATTAGAATTGCCGTGAACAGCCCCGCCGATCCCAGATTATTCATGTCCAGGCTTTGATCCTGGGGCTTCAACTGGATCAGCAAAAAAACCACTGTGGCCACCGTGGCACTGACAACTGCGTCCAATTGCAATCGCTTGCCCAAGTCGTAGGCAATCGCAAAGCAGACGTAGATTGACAACAGTCCAAACGTGGCGGACACCGGTATCTTTAACAAGGGCAAAAAGGGTTCGATCCTCTGCTCCCAACCGCTGATTGGCAAGAATGCAACTACCATGAACAGGCCACCAATGATGGTCAGAGGCACAATAGTGACCATGCCAGCGCGGATTGCCGACAGGTAGGTGTTCTCGCTTAAAACCGTCAGCGGCGGTACGACGTATCGATCCAGGAATGTCGGCAAGCTTTTCAAGCACCAACTCCTGCTACTTGAGAAGATCGCTGTGACCACTGAGTCAAATGTGTCGCATTTTCGTGAATCTTCTCGAATGCACGATAGATATCATCCATATCTGATCGGTTGCCCAGCAAAAGGGACTGGCCAAGCCAGATCGCCTGATCGCGACAGATTAAATCGCTGTTGGGACAATGGACTTTCGTATAATCCAAACGATCGATGGCACCAGCCAGATAGGGGCCAAACGCCTTGTTACGGAAAAGAGGCTGATGATGCAACGAGTAGCCGTAACCCGCCGAACAGGGAATGCCTTCGGCTTGTAGAGCCTGTAACACGGCTGCACGTGGAACACCCAACTGGGCAGCGTCCATTCGAAGCATGAACAGATGGTAACTATGCCGCGTGCAAGTCGCTGGGCGTTTCTGAGGATACAGACCAGGTAATCGACTTAATTGATCGGCCAGATACAGTCCATTGGTATCTCGCAAAATCGTCTGCTGTTCCAGTCGTTCTAGCTGAGTGTTCAGCAGAGCACCCTGAAGTTCTCCCAGTCGGTAGTTTGCCGAAATGATATGATGTTCGTACCAAACGCCTGTAGGAATGCGTCCGCAATTATGCATGGACCTGCATTTTTCCGCGAGCGAATCGTCATTTGTGGTGATGATACCACCTTCGCCACACGTCAAATTCTTGCTGGACTGGAAGGAAAACGAAGCGATATCGGCCAGACTGCCGACAGGTCGTTGATTCCAGGTCGCTCCGTGAGCATGAGCTGCATCTTCGAGGACCAGCAACGAGTGCTTGCGGGCGATTGCATTGATCGCTTCCATCTGTGCGGGCCCGCCGGCAAAGTGCACTGGAATGATGGCTCGAGTGCGAGAAGTAATTGCAGACTCGATGGCATTCGGGTCTAGATTAAACGAATCCAAATCGATGTCGACAAACACCGGAATCATATTAGCTTCGATCACTGCCGATGCTGTCGCGTAAAACGTGTACGGCGGAACGATCACTTCGTCTTCCGCTTTCAGTCCTGCCGCCATCAATGCCAACCGCAACGAAACCGTCCCGTTGACGATGGCGATTCCATGTTTGCAACCATGCATCTGTGCGAAGCGCTGCTCGAATTGCGAAACTTCGTTTCCGTCCAATCGCCCCCATTTCCCGCTCTGCACGGCAGCCAATACGCGCTGCTGGTCGGTGGCGTCAAAAACTGGCCAGGATGGAAAAGGCTTATTGCGAATGGGAGTGCCGCCTAGCAGCGCCAACTGATTGGACATAGATGATCTTCTTTTAAACGAACTGAAGAGAACTGTTTGCTTGGGTGCTAATTAAAACTGCTTGCCCATGTAGACACAACCATCGTTTGCTGTGCCCACACGAACCAATTCGCGGAAGCCCAACTTTTGATAAAATGCCAAGGCCGGAGTATTGCGCACACTGACTCCCAGGTGAGCACCCGGGGAACCGAGCTGCTTGAGGTTCTCCATCACTTTCTCCATCATCCGTCGCCCCCATCCCGATCCTCTGGCGCGTTCCAGTAGATCGATGTGCATGTGCGACGGATACTGACAGTACGGTTCGGGACAATAATAGTCCGGGCGATGGTACCATGAGTGGACCATCTGTGGCCTGGTCCAATGGGCTGGATCCCCTTGAGGCATCGGGAACTGATTGCACAATGCAGGACGCCACTGTTGCTCGTATCGCTGATAAAACTGATGTGAGTCGAAAGCCCCAAAAGCATAGCCGCAAACGCCTTGGCCGTCTTCCAACATGAGGCTTAACTGAGGTTCGTATGCAAGATACGGACCCACAAAAATTCGCCCGAGTGCATCTGGGTCCTCTCGGTAGAAAGGCTCCCCGTCGCCACCATGATCTCCGGTTTTCAAGCAGATGTAATAGGCGGCAGCTTGGTCCTGAGCCTGCCCTTGGCGCAATCGAAAACTGCTCATCAATTCTGCTACTCAAAAAGTAAAAGTTGCGTCGGAATTCTGTTTCGACAATCGTTGCAGACGCGGCACAAGTCCACCGCGATAGGTGGGGGGTAGGTGGTAGTCGGATTGCAAAGTAGCGGTTGGCGACTGCTGTCTGCACCGAACGAAGGCCAGCAGCAAATCCAGCTCCTCCCTTAGCTCCCAAGTGCGACGCCCCAAAGCTGCAAACAGGGATCGATCATACAGATTGGCAATCTCCGCACAAGTCCGCCGCAAGGGCTTGGCCAAGTGTTCGAAGGCGGCGGCATTTTCACGCCATCGATCCTGGGAACTGTTGGCAAGCGTAGCCGCCGCCTGATACAGCCTTTCGGCCCCCGGACCTTCTTCATGTGGCAAATAATAACAGTCGCACAGCTGGATTAAATCTTCGATTGAGATCGCACCGGATGGAGTGTCGAAACGAGGCCACCACTTCTCAAGAGCAGCCAGATAGGATTCTCTAGGATTCCAATCGCCCTGACAACACACATAATCTGCAAAAGTCCTGACGGGGACATAGTTGATAGGATATTCGCAATTGGGATTGATCAAGATGCCGGAAACTCTGTCGCGAGTCTCCAGAGGCCGACCTGCATAGGGACCGCTGTACCAGCGGCGTCCATCGTAGTCATTTGCGTGTAAATTGTCCCAAATCAGCGGTTTGCGTCTCAGCCAGCCAGTGACGCATTCCAAATCCTGAGGCGTGATGGACTGCGAAATAATTTCTGGGCCAGTCCAAAACACGTCGATGCCCATGTCCAATTCCTGTCCCACCGTCTGCAAGTAGTTTGCACCGCCAAGTTGTCGCCGCTGCATGCGTCCACAATAGGGCGTGGGACAGAATAGGAATCTTGATCCTGAATGCCGGCGCTGAATCTCACGAAACGCTACATTGGTAACCCAACATTGAGCGGATGCAAACGAACCAAACCGCTCACGATCCCGATCTTGCATCACATCGGGAATATCGTCGAACAAAAGTGCAAAATCGCAGCAGCCCATCGACTCCACTTGTCTGAGTCTGCCGAGCAGTAGGTCCATTTCAGAATTGTTGCTAAAGCTCATGTCCAGTCCTGGACTCAGCGCATAGACGTAACGCAGTCCCCGCGCATGACATGCCTGAATCATCTCTTTTAACGACTGACACTGTTCAGGGCTGTAACTTTGACGCCACAGAGCGCGATGCTTTAAGTCGTCTTTGGGAGCGTACATGTACGTATTCAAACCCCAGGCCGACAACTGATCAAAAAGCTCCAGGCGTTCATGAGTGCTCCACGGCGGACCATAAAAGCCTTCGATCACACCAGATAGAAACGTCGACTGATGGGTCATTTCGCGAGCTACTCATCGAAAAAGGCGGGAAGTAAGTCTCCATGTTTCATACTTGAAGGGCATACAGTTTAAATGATCTTGCTCCCTATTTACAGCCCTCAAACTCAAGTAATCGCAGGGTCGCATACCCATGACCCTTGGCAGGACAAGTGGTGGCGGACTACAATATTTGGCCGCTACGTGACCAATGCAAGTCTTCAACAGGCCCTAGCAAATGAACCACCCCTGCCAGCTCGAGTCATCCATGATTCATCCAATCGCCAATATCGCTGATGAGCAGCCAACCAGTGAAGGCCATGCCACAAACCGGCCTGACCAGAAATTGACTGTTGATGACGCACTAACGATCACAACACAACAGCAGCTACTTTGGCCAACTGGGATGGGAATGCTGTTGCCCGTTCTATGCTTAGGGTTGGCTCATTCAACTCCCGCATTAGCTCAGTCCGATACCGAGATTCAGGTTGTTCTTAGTAGCGAGGATGGTAGTCACAGTCTATCCAAGTTGAATCCGCTTTCATTGACTTCAGGTACCGCATCACGGGAGACCGTAGTCGAAATTCACTTAGATCAGCCTCGGCAAAAAATTCTTGGCTTGGGGGCTTCGCTGGAACATGCTACTTGCCACAATCTATCTAAGCTGTCTGAGCAGCAGCGCGAGCAGGTTGTCGAAAAGTTGGTCGATCCGCATATTGG
>DAIRSD010000028.1:0-18306 GCA_036804625.1 Aureliella sp.
GAATCGTTATCTACTAGATTCGAACGCGGTAACTTCTTTTATCAATCGTCGAGAACCTTTTGCAACACGTGTTCGCGAGGTAAGGAATCTGGGGAGTCGAATTGGGACGTGCGAACCGGTCATCGCCGAAATGTTTTTTGGATTGGAGATGAGTTCCAGTCGGGACGAAAATATGGTACGACTTCGCCGTGGTTTGTCGCAGATCGTATGTTGGCCTTTGGAACGCAGAACTTCGGAAATGTTCGGACGGCTTGCTGCCGATTTACGCCGACGCGGCCGTGCTATGCAGGTCATTGACATAATGCTGGCCGCGACGGCGCTAACGCTTGGTGAGTGTATAGTAGTTTCAACCGACAGCGATCTGGCGGCAATTCCGTCGCTGAAAATTGAAAATTGGGAAATTCGATAGATACAGTGTTCGCGGCCAATTCGACTTTTCTTCGGATGTACTGAAAGTTGTACTGAGCGTTTTCATCTGCCACAACGAGAAAAATTGAACACAAGGACGTAGAGTCGCGAAGTTGCGGACGTTTGCCCGTTGATTTCACATTCGGCTTCTATTGCCGGATAGATAAGGACTGGGCCATTGAATTTGAACGACGCATATCACAAGCCTCAGGTTTCACCCCTCAAGTCTCTCACCATACCTCATTACTGCTCTACGTTAACTTCTTCGATACCCAAAACTTTTTTCGCCTCTTTCAAGAAACCAACATCTTCGGAGTTCAACGGACTAGTTTCAGCCCGCTTGACTACTTCATCGAACAAAGCCTTGGCTTTCTCAGCATCTCCGAGCTTCGCATAGGCCATCGCCATGAAGATCTGATTGGATGGATAGTAATCGTCTGCATCTAATTTTGCATTCGACTCTTCCATTGTTTTGCGACACTTTTTGAACTCACCAACGCGATAATAGGCTACGCCAAGAGTATTAAGGTGCGCACCCAATTTGTAGCTAGAAGGACTACTTTTGCGTTCTAAATCAACAGCCTGTTTCGTATTCTGCAATGCGACTTCGTATTCTTCATTGCTGCGATTCTCTGAGACGACAATATGCAAAGAAGCTTCGTTCAATCTATCTGGCTTCGCGCTCCATGTTTTAACCAAGGCAGTAATAACTCGACGTAATGATTGCTCACTCTCGGTGAAAGCCATCTCGGCGATTCTCGCCTGAAGCTCTTCCTTCGACAGCAGGTCCTCCGCAATTTTGTCGAGCTTTTCGCATGCTTCGCGTTAGACCGTGAAAACAAACGCCTTCTCATTCATACTGAGACTGTTGTCGAGTTCCATGGATTGAATGGCATCTTTTTTGTTGCTGAGTTGGGATAGACGGTCGACTAACCACGACTTTGCCAGGTCTGACACGAATTTTGGAAAATTTTTAGCCTCCGGTTCTGAACTCGACATACCGGGAAAAATGCAGGTAGGTGAGGGAAGCATTTTATTGACTAGCTCGGCTTAGGGTCCCTGCTGAAACGTGATTGATCAGGGAAAGCTGGTCAATCCAACTCCGCCGTTGCATGCGGTGACTTCACGCGAGCCGCCCCGCTTTGCAAGAAAGTGCGGTAAAAATTCCCAATGCAAATAGCGACAATCCACAACATCTGACGCTTGCCTAAACCACCCAGTCGCTAATGATAACGGGGTAGCTGCTAGCATTCCGTTCTCGGTGGCCGATAGTTAAATACCGAATCTTTGCGCCGTAGCGGTCAATTGCTAAACTGCCTTGACAAACAGGATTCCGGTAACCGATCACTGTACAATATTCTATGTCGCTAGTTCTCATCTTTCACAGGCCTTGGTAAAAACCGAAGAAGAATCGTCATGGTAGCAATCAGACAATCATGGTTCATGAGCCTTTCGGCTTGGCTGGTCACGCTGGCTTTTGGCGCGGCCAACTGTCATGCTCAGGAATCGGTCAATAAAAAGGCTATGGCCTATTTCGCCAACGCTGCCGACTATCAAAATGCGGGAGCCTTTGAACTGGCTGCCCAGGAATGGGAAAAATTGGTTGCCGAGTTCCCGAAGGAATCTCAGACCAGCACAGCCTGGCACCATCTGGGCATTTGCAACCTTCAGCAAAAGGAACCCAACCACCAGCGAGCCATCGAGGCGTTCCGCCAATCGCTACAAGACAACAAGCTGGAGCTTCGATCCGAGTCGCTTATCAACTTAGGCTGGGCTTTGCTGACCGAGTCGCGGAAAGCCACAACCCAAGCTGAACGAAAAACGAAAATTCATAAAGAGGCTCGGCAGTGTTTTGTTGAGTACCTAAAATCGTTTCCGGAAGACGCCTACAGCGATCAAGCAATTTTTTATTTGGGCGACATTGAACACTTGACGGGAAACCATCGCAAGGCAATCGCCTACTTCAAGCAGATGTTGGACGACGACCGGTTCTCGCGTTCGAACTTGCGGCCCGACGCACTTTACGCCTTGGCTGTAGCTTACGAAGATCAGAAGAACTCTGCGGAAGCAGGCCGCTGGTACCAGGAATTTTTGACTCAGTATGAATCACATCACTTGGCCAATGAAGTTGCTATTCGCCGAGCTGAACTGCTGCTAAAGGACGACAAAGCACAGGAGGCCATTGGGCTTCTAAAGCGCGTCAGTCAAACGGAGCAAGGTGCGATGCGAGATCTTGCCTTGTTGCGGCTGGGACAAATTCAGCTTCAGCAGGACAACCCTTCGGCAGCTTCGGACAGCTTGCAGCGTTTGGTCGAACAATTCCCAGAGTCTGAACATCGATGGAATGCGCTGCTGGCTCTTGGTCAGATAGCTGCCAAGGACGGCAACCAGGATCAGGCTCAAAAATATTTCCGCGAAGCTCTTAGCGAAAAAAGCCCTGTAGCCGCCGAAGCCACTCATGGACTAGCTCTATCCCTGATGCGGCAAGACAAACACGTTGATGCGGTGAATCTTCTTGAATCAGCAATCAAGCGATTTCAAGATAGCACACACCTGAACACATTGCGACTGGATTACGCCGACGCTCTATATGCGTCCCCTGGCAGAACAGGTGAGGCCAGAAAGCTATACGAAGCCATCGCCAGCGACAGCCCAACTTCGTCGGTTGCACCCCGCGCTGCCTACAACGCGGCATTCGCCGCTTTGGAAGCGGGCCAACCGGATGCCGCTCAAGTGTGGGCCGAACGATTTCTGAACCAATACCCCGGTGATGCCTTACGGTCCGATGTGGCCTATGTGGTCGCAGAGGCGCTGTTGCGCAAGGGACAACATGCAACAGCGGCCGCCGCTTACGAGAAACTGATCGCTGCTGATGGACACAGCAGCAATGTCAGTTTATGGAAGCTGCGACAAGCGATGGCGCTTTACCTGGATGGCCGATATCTGCCTGCTGCTCAATCTGCAACGGTTTTGGCGGATAGCCTAAGCGGTTCCGACCAAAAGGCCGAGGCGCTGTTTATCGCAGGTGCCAGTTACCTGTTGCTGGAGCAATTCGACCAAGCTATTGAAAGTTTAAAAGCCAGCCATAACGTTAGCGATCAGTGGACCAGCGCCGATGAATGTCTTCTCATGTTGGCCGAAGCTTATCAAAGAAAGCAAGACACTGCAGACGCTCGACTTGCCTACCAGCAGTTTCTAAAGAGTTTTCCGCAATCGCGATTGCGGGCGCAGGCCCAGTATAAACTGGCTCAGCTTGCCGCTTCCGAAGGCGACTACGTTTCAGCCGTCCAGCAATACCGTAGCATCGTGGCCGACCCTACCGCAAATAGCTTTCATCATTTTGCCAGTTACGGAATCGCGTGGAGCTTGATGCAGCAAGATCAGCACGAACAAGCACTTCAAGAACTTCAGCCACTGCTTACCAAGAACCTTCAGGATTCGATTGGCAGCGATGCTCTGTTGGCAGAAGGAGTTTGCCTTAGAAGGTTGCAGCGCCTTGAACCGGCGCGCGCCTCGCTGCAAAAATTCATCAACCGTGGTGTCCAGGGCACTTCGCTCGGAAATGGCCTGTACGAACTTGGCATGGTTCATACTGAACTGAAGCAAATCGATCAAGCCAATCAAACTTTCGAACGACTGATTGCTGAAGTGCCCGATTATCCTGGATTGGATAAAGCTCTTTACGAACTTGGGTGGAATCTACACGAACAAGGCAAATCGGAACAATCCAAGCAGCGGTTTGAAGAGCTGACTCAGAGATTTCCCAACAGCCAACATTCAGCCGACGCAAATTATATGATTGCTCAGCAATTGTACGATGCCAGCAAGTACGATCAGGCGGCGGCGGCCTACCAGCGAATCGTGGGACAAGCCAAGGATGATCAACTGCTTGAAAAATCGTACTACAAACTGGGCTGGAGCCAGCATCAGATGAACCGATTTGATGAAGCTGCCGCTACCTTTGAGGCACAGATCAGCCGTTTCCCCAAGGGCCGCCTGGCGGTTGACGCTATGTTCATGCAGGCCGAGTGCGCATTTAAGCAAGACCTGTTTGAAGTCGCCCTAACTGGCTTTCAGCAGGCTCGCAAGGGCATCGAATCCATGACAGATGTCAGCGCCGCATCGCCGCAGGTTCGGACTCTGATTTATCTGCATGGAGCGCAGTGTCTGCGTGAACTGAAGCGATGGAGCGACTGCCAGCAGTGGCTCGAACAGATTGTCCAGCATCATGGCGACAGTCCTTACTTGCCCACAGCGCTTTACGAACTGGGATTCTGCAAGCAAAGCCAGGGCAAGATTGACGAAGCCATTGTTCATTACACGGAAGTGGCCAACAATTACCGCAATGAAGTTGCCGCACGTGCTCGATTCATGCTGGGAGAAATCTATTTCGGTCAGCGCGATCTAGTCAAAGCCATCCCAGAATTTCAGCGAGTCATGTACGGCTTTGGCGGTGAGAAGGCACCTGACGAGATCAAGAACTGGCAAGCCAAAAGCGCCATCGAAGCCGCGCGATGCAGCGAAGCCCTGATCCAAACACTCTCCGGCCCCGCGCGAAAGAAAGTGGTCGACACAACCATTGGATTCTACGAATTTGTTATCGAAAAACACCCCAAACATGAGCTTGCCTCCCAAGCACAGTCACGTTTGGGCGAATTACAAAAGCTGCGGTGATTACCGCGAATTGACTGAAAAGGATTGCCAAAGTCCTGGCCTGTCAAGATGCTGGGGCGTAAACTTATGGCTTATGCGACATGCAATTTCGCTTAGGTAGTTACCATCTATCGTACTCAAGCATTTGACAGTTGATCATGCTCAGCCGCTCCACATTCCTTTTGCTGACCGTCTGTGTGGTAGCCTTGGCTGGGTTGCTGGTTCCGATCGGTGACTGTTTGGGCCAAGACGAATCGGCTAAGCCGATCATCTCGCAGGAGGAATTACAGGAATTAGCTGCTGAGCCAACGCAATCAACGGGCTCACAAGCGACTCGGTCTACACCCGCCGGATTGAACCTGCTGAAGCTGCTGATCGATGGCGGCGTGCTGATGATTCCTATCGGTCTGATGAGTCTGTTGGTGGTAGCCATTGCGATGGAACGCTCTCTGGCCCTGCGTCGCAATCGTTTGTTTCCCAGACGCCTGCGTCGCGAGATACGCCGTGCCATTGATGACGAAGCGATTTTGTCGCCCGCCGAGCTGTATCGCACGGCTGAACTGCTGCCATCGGCTGCTAGTCGCGTGCTAATTGACATCGTTGGTAAAGTTGGTCGATCGATTCCCGAGATTGAAACCACCATCTCGGAAAGCATACAGCGCGAGGCTGATCGACTGTATTCCAACGTGCGTTGGCTTAATTTGGCGGCTGCCGTCTCACCGCTGCTTGGACTTCTGGGGACAGTTTGGGGAATGATCATCGCGTTTTACAATACGACACAACTAACCAGCGGCACCAATCGCGCCGAATTCTTGGCCGAAGGAATCTACGTGGCCTTGGTGACGACGTTAGCTGGTTTGGTAGTGGCCATTCCAGCGGCGATTCTGGCTCACTACTTCGAGGGCAAGATTACTAAGAACCTTGGTTTAGTGGATGTCGAGCTGCGACGGCTGACGGCCCGTCTGGAACACTACGAGGGACGCACGCGCTTCGACATAACCTCGCGCGGAGTCACCGCACGTCCATTAAGCGGTGCGACAAGTTCGACGCAGGTAATCGATTCTGGATTGCCGGCTGTCCGCTCTGCCAAGATAAAACTGTAGCGAGTTCCCCGATGTCGATTCAATTGAAACAAGGCCACGCGCTGGCAGCGCTCAGTTTGACACCGATGATTGACGTAGTGTTTTTGCTGCTTATCTTTTTCTTGGTGGCCTCGCGACTCAACCAGGAAGATCGTCAACTGGACATCGCCCTGCCTTCGGCCGCTAACGCCATGCCCATGACGGTCGAGCCTCAGGAAGTGGTGATCAATATCGAGCAGCGCGGTCAGATGTTCATCGTCGGTGGACAGTTGAAATTAGAGCAACTGGAAGCTCTGCTCTCCCAGCGCAAAGTGGACAATCCCACTGGGCAGTCGGTCGTCATCCGCGCCGATCGCCGAGTCCCCTTTCAATCACCAATCGACTTGATGAACCTCTGTTTGCAACTGGACATTCCCTATTCCGCTTCCATTGCAGATGACGATTCGTCGGAAGATCGTCCGATTCAGGTCTATCAGCCGGAAGATCCATGAGCATTAGGCGATAAAACTGAATAGAATAGACTCAGCCGCTTAGCCCAGAAATTGCATGGCCCCAGGAAATCCATGATGTGGCGAGCGTAGCTACGTTTGCCAAAACGTGGACGCTGACCCTTACGGCATACCACGTTCTGGCAATCGTAGCTACGAAGCCTTTAACCTTGATTAGAAAAATGCGACCGCAAACCACAGATCCATTTGACGATTTGGATACTCAGCAGCCAACACGTTTGGCAGTTGCGGTTGCGATGAATATGTCGCTGGTTCTACTTGGTGCAACCGTTTTGGCGACCGCTTTTTATTGGCTAGACCAAGAAGACATGCGGAGGGCTTACAACCCGTGGACCTATGTTGTCTTGGTGCCCTTTGCGTTGCTGTTGATTTCGACGGTACTCAAGATGCTGGTCAGCCGCGTGGTCGAGCGATCGATGCAAGTGGCTTTTTTGCTGAGCGTACTGGTGCACTTGGTCGTGATCAACTATGCCGGCAGTACAGTCATTCTGTCCAGAACATGGCCAGATTTTTTTGACTCAGTCGATCAAGAACGTCGCAAGCAGAAATTGGACTCGCTACGAGCCCGCCAATATGTCCACCTGACCCACAAGAACCAGCCGCATCAACGTCCGGATCATCACCGTTTAGTTCCAACGGAGCATCAGCAGACTCCCGACCCCAAACGCCGATCAGAAAACGAATCGGCAGATCACGTTTCTGAGAATAATCCTGTTTCGCTACCGCTGATTGACCCTACCGCATCCGACTCGTCTGCTCAGCCAAAGACAGCCGACCAGTTGGTCAATTCGGCACCGGTGAAAAATCGCAACCATGTTGATAGTCTTGCGCTAGAAAATGCAGAACCGGCGACGATTCCTAAATCGCAGCCCGAGCAGCAGCCTATGCTCGATCAGCCGATCGCAACTGACCCGCCGCAGCTAGAACAGCCTATCGACTTGGTGCTTCAGCCAAACGACTCACCCTCGCAGCGACCAACAGATACGACCATCACTCTCAGCACACCAGAACATGCCGCTGCTGATCTTATCGCGGACATAACATCCATCCGACGCTCGGCGAACTCCTCGGCTTTGGTGCGCAGTGAGACAAGCCTGCCTGTTACCGAGCCGACGCAGGGAGCGGTTCCCTACCCGCTGAATCGCAATGCGGCCGGAGGACAACCTGGACCAGCGGCAGCCAGTTCGCTACCACGCTATGGTCAAGAATCGTTAGCCGCGCCATCAGCCAATGGCCAATCGTTGTCTGCATCCAATGTGGCTAACCATCAGCGATCCACAACGTCCCGACCAACGCCTATGCCAAATGATTCGGCATCCATGCAAAGCCCGACCTGGCAGAATATACCTCGCTGGACAAGCGGCGCTACCGGGCGATCGCCATCACAAATTGCCCAGCAGTTTGGCTCAGGAGACGCAGCCACTGAGGATCTTGCGGGCCTGGTCGGTTCTGGGACTGCTATCGAGCGCACCAGTGTAGGACCAGCGCGCCCCAATTCAGGCACCGTACAACTGCAGACAAGCGAAGTCGAATCTCGCGCTGAACAACCAGGCATTGAAGCTCAACCAAGCGACCTGGTACGGTCAACACGCAGCGGTGTCACATCGCCTGGCATCGATACGCTGCAAACCACACCTGGCATTGGGGCCAGCGACTCGCTACGTCCAAACGTGAACTCTGGTTTAGCCAGAGCACCTGCGAGATCTTCTTCGGACGTAAGCGAAAACGCAAACGATGCGCTGGCCTCGCTACCGGCTGATTTTGAATCGCGTTACTTGGCTAGAAGCAACATTGGCAGCAATCGCGCACCCGGCAGTAGCACGCCTGTTGCCAAGCCGGCCTTTCAACAGCGACTCGATCGACTACAGAATCCTGAGCAACGAGCCTCGCAGTTGCCACCGGAGACCGATCAAGCCATCGAGCGAGGACTAGAGTTTCTTGCCAAATATCAGCGCCCCGATGGAAGCTGGCGATTGCAAGACTTTGATACCGAAGTGCTGATTCGTAGCGACACGGCAGCCACTGGACTAGCCCTGCTAGCCTTTCAAGGCGCAGGTTATACGCACTTGCAATCGCGGTATGCAGCCGTGCTGGATCGCGCGATTGGATTTTTGGCTCAGCACCAAAAACCCGATGGCGATTTGTACATACCGCAAGACCCAGCCTCGGACCAAAATGCTTGGCTGTACTCTCATTCGATCGCAGCTTTGGCGCTCAGTGAAGCTTACGGTATGACGCAAGACGAACGACTCAGGCCCATCGCTCAAAAGGCGATCGACTTCACGGTGAACTCACAAGACACACGTCGTGGCGGCTGGCGATATCGTCCGAATGTTGGCTCCGACACCAGCGTCACGGGATGGTTCATGATGGCGCTTCACAGTGGTCGCTTGGCCGGTCTGCGAGTTCCGGCGGAGACTTTTGACAACATTCAGAAGTTTGCTGATCAGGCGCGGGCTGGTGGAAACACGCCGCACCTCTATCGCTACAATCCTTATGCTGCCGACACGCCCGAGCAACGACACGGTCTACGTCCAACAGCCGTAATGACCAGTGTGGGATTGTTGATTCGCCTCTATTCGGGCTGGCAGCGAGAACAAACCGAGATGGTTGGTGGTGCCGACTTTTTATTGCAGCATCTACCATCTCATGGCAACTCCGCACAATCCCTGCGAGATACTTACTACTGGTACTATGCGACCCAAGTGATCTTTCAAATGGGCAGTTCGCAATGGCAGCGTTGGCGCGACTCGCTGTATCCATTATTGATTGAAAGCCAGATCAGCGAAGGCCCTTGGGCTGGCAGTTGGGCACCCTACCAACCTGTACCCGATTTGTGGTCGCGATATGGTGGCCGGCTGTATGTCACCACCATGAATCTCCTTTCTCTGGAAGTGAGCTACCGGCATCTGCCGCTGTACGAAACCACCACCGCCGATCGCGAAGGGTTTTAAGCAGATCTCACGGCGTAGCCCCTTGAAAATGCGTTCAGATAGAATACCTGGACTAAAGCAAAAGACAACTTAGGAAACGAAGGGTTTCCACTGCTGCTCGACATTTGGTAGATCGTCAATTACCATGACTGAGGCCGCCAGGAGTCATTATCAATCAACTTGCTCATCGCAAAGGGTACTCAAAATGTGGTTCGTTGCTTGTTCAGTTGCTGCTCGATTCTATCAAATCGGTTGGCATGCCACCTTACTGGTGCTACTGGTCACTCTTTCCTTTCCAACGATTGCTCAGGACAAGGCACCCAAAGTCGATTCTTCGACTGCTGAAAAAGCGGACACGCAAGTGCCGGACGACTCTGCTGCCCAAAAGGAGCCGGTAGGTTCGGCCAAGGAGCCGGTGGCGTCTCCGGCACCAAGACAGGAACCTTTGACACCTCGTGAAATCTATCTGAGGACGCTCAATTCGGTTGGCTTCGTCATTACCGATATGGGGACTGGTACGGCTTGGGTTTGGGATATTGATCGACGATTGATGGTCACCAACGATCACGTGGTTGCCGGCGCCAAAGAGATTGTTGTTTTTTTTCCTGCTCACAAGGGGGACACTCTGCAAGTTGAACCGGACTACTATCGAGAGCATGTCACGCCGGTGAAGGCAACGGTAATTGACAGCGATGTAGCGTTTGATTTGGCCATTATTGAACTTGAGTCGCTGCCGAAGAAAGCTGTTGCGCTCAAGTTGGCCGACCGGAGCGCTGCACCGGGTGAGCGAGTGCATGCTATTGGCGGCAGACCCTACGGCAGTGAAGGTCTTTGGAAATATTCCATTGGATTTGTCAGCCAAGTGGCCAACGCGGATCTGTCTCAAACGGGCACCAAGATCATGGCTCTTCAATCCAATATCGACATCAACCCAGGTAATAGCGGTGGACCGATTGTCAATGATGAAGGCATGGTTGTAGCTGTGGCGCAGAGCATCCTGCGGGACGCTCAATCGGTCAGCTACGGAGTGGACGTTTCATCGATCCGAGGTTACTTGACGAAAGCCTGCCCGCTGGTTGACGGGGACACCGCCGAGGCCAAACTAGAGCTAGCCAATCGCCACCGGCGCCGTGGGCGATTGGAAACCGCCATGAAGTACTTGAATGCAGCCATCAAAATCGACAAGAAATCGGCTGCAAGTCACACGACTCGTGGCTGGACCTTTTTTGAAATCGGCGACTTTGCAACGGCTGTGGCCGACTTTGACAAGGCTATCGAACTTGACGATAGCGATGTCGAAGCTTGGCGTGGTCGCGCCGCCGCTCATCGACGCCTGGGCGATTTTGAAAAAGCGTACTCGGACATCAGTCGCGCCATCGCGCAGGATGCCACTCGAGCCGATTCGTACAACGCACGGGCTATCATCGAAGAAAATCGCGAGCGATTTGATCGCGCGCTGAAAGACTACGCTCGGGCAATCAGCCTGGATAGCAAGAATCCTCTTTATTTAGCCAATCGAGCAGACCTTTATCTCAAGCAACAGCAATACGACCTTGCCAAAGACGATCTGACTGTGGCTCTTGAGTTGGCACCTGACAGTGCGTGGGTTCAGCAATTGATGGGGCTGGTCTATTATCGACTGAAGAAGTATCAGGAAGCTGACCCCTACTTGAGACGCGCCGTGGAACTGGATAGCAGTAACGCAGGGTTCGTGGCTGATTTTGCAGAGAACGCTCAAGCGGTCCCCGATCACGACCAAGGAATTGCAAGATGGACGCGCTACATCGAACTGAACCCCAAATACCCGTATGCCTATTTTTCGCGAGCCTGGTCTTTGCGTCGCAGGCACAAGCTTGACGCTGCACTGGACGACTTGGACAAGGCCATCGAACTGGCTGGAGCCGAATCGCCTGCGTTTTACTACCAGGAACGGGCACTTGTCTATCAGGGTCTGGGCAAGAGCGAACTTGCGAAAAGGGACTTTGACAAGGCCAGTGAACTGGACCCTGAGAAATATGGTGCCAATCAAACTCCTGTCCTTGAAGATGAGCCTTCGTCAAGCGTGGTCGGAAAATGGTACGTTAATCAAGAAGTCGAAGGAAACGTATTCGAGATGACTCACGAGTACCGCAAAGACGGGACATACCATGGTGTCATGAATTACACCTCCGACGGAGAAAAGAAGAAGACCGTCGAAACGGGCAAATACGAAGTTGGGGACGGAGTGATTCGCTTCAAGACTAACTTGGGCGACTACGAGCAGAAATTCAAATTTGAAGATGGCCTGTTTTGGCTGTTCTTTCCAGATATGGATTATTGGTTCGGTTCTGTTCGTCAGTAGAATAAGCTGACTAAGTCATGCAACTGGGACTCCCGCTGGTCGTTCTCGAACTCCGTGGATTGCAATTATATCGACTCGTAGACATGAGGCGATTTGCGAAAGTGAGTGCATGATGAATCCGTTAAAAATCTCACTCAGATGGCTACTAGCTCTACTCATGATTGCAGCCGGCATCAACCACTTTGTCTCGCCCGATTTCTATCTGCGCTTGATGCCAAATTACATTCCGGTCAACCTACATGGGCCAGCAGTTTTCTGGAGCGGAGTTGCTGAAGTTATTCTTGGAGCTTTGCTCCTGATACCTGCAACAAGCCACTTAGCTGCCTGGGGCGTGATCGCGCTACTGATCGCCGTGTTCCCAGCCAATATCCATGGCTGGTTGCACTCCCAGGAGTTGTTTGGCATCAGCCGATCCGCACATTTCATTCGATTACCGTTACAAGCCGTTTTCATTGTTTGGGCCTGGTGGTTTACTAGAAAATAGCCCCCACTCTCTGGGCGTCCAACCAGTGTAGTGCCGAGTCGGCTCCATGATAAGCTGGCAGGTCAAGCTAATCTTAACCGTTCACAGGACTGCATGCCCGACAGGCATGAAAGTAAGCCTAGCGGGAAATTAACACTCGGATCGACGGAGCGATCCGCGACACTGCATCCGTGACGATCTGTGTAAATCAGTGGCTGTAAAAAATTATTCGCGCGGCTCGATATTGTCAGCCACGGATTTTCACGGATAGACACGGACTGCTGAAACTTAGATGCGTGAATCCTTTGCTTTCGAAAAAGGCCAGCAAGCTGGCGGCAGAATTATTCTGCTATGGACGCTCTAAAGAGGCTTGCTGGTCTAGAAACTCTTTGATCGACTCTCGGAACGCGGGGCGGAAGATGCACGAAATATGATTTGCTTCAGGGATTTCGATAATTCGGATTTCCGGGCGCACTTCGCTGAGCGGTTTGACTCGACTTTCCAACAATCCATCGTCCACACCGATCACCACGATCATCGGAACTTGAATAGCCTCCAGTTCCTCGCGAGTGACACCCAGATCTGGAAACGCACGAGCACACGCCCGTAGCGCAGCGCTTCGTTCTCGTTGGCCTTCGATTCGTTCAGGCATGATTGGCCCCAGCGGAGTCCAGCCCATTCCTCCAATCACAGCCGAATGCATGCGCTGCGGTGCAACTGCGGCTAGTTTCATGGTGATCATGCCACCCATCGAATAGCCCACAAAATGGGCTTGGTCAATTTTTAAGTGATCCAGCAAACCAATGACGTCCGTGACCATCTTCGAACCATATTGTTCAGCTTCCGTCGGCTTGTCGCTCTTACCATGACCGCGATTATCAAGAGTGATGACACGGTAGTCATCCGCCAAAATTTTTAGTACACCTGGAAATCGCCAATTCATGTCAGCGTTGGCGGAATAACCATGAATCAACACCACGGGTGGTCCCTGCACCTGATCTGTGTACCGAATCTGGACTCCTGCCGAATCAAAAAATGAATCCTCGGCCCATACGACGGCTGAAACGTTTATCCAGGCCATGAATACCAAGGTCCAAGGATTCGTTAGACTGTATCTCCCTATCATTTGTACATAAGTCATTTTCACTGTTCCTCAATTCAAAGGTGCCAGGAAGCGTCGCGGACACGTTCCTGTTGATACGCAATTTCTTTAGATAGACAATTCTACAGATCAAGACGTTGAAGATGATACAAAAAATCGTGGATTTGACCACCGACTGAGCCGTTTACAGCAAGGCCTTAATTTGACCAAATAACTCCGAAAAGTCATGCAAACATGAGTCATCATCCACCCCATCACGATGATCGCTGCTAACCCTGCAAACCTCTCGTCAAACCAACTGGTAGAGTCGATTATTGAGAGCATACCATAGTAACTGGTGGCCGAGCCCTATCGATCGTCCAGGGCTCGAACAGAACGATCAAAATAAGAACAGAAGCACACTTGATGCGAGAGCAAGGAAAGTGGCGTTTCGACAACGAGATCATGCAACTTAGGTTTGATGAATAGGGCATTCGAGTGTGGTGATGCTGTACGGTCAAGTTAGAAAAATGGCACTTACAGTCGATATTGCTGGCCACGGATTTTCACTGATGGTCCCTGATTGCGTCAGTCTTCTGAATTTTCGCAGAAAATTGCATCTTCTCGGGGCATCGAGCCAAAAGATGACCTAGAGTTGCTATCAGACCTAGACCTCTCGTCGGATTGTCACGATTATGCAACCTATGACTGGAGCCTCCTCGGCTCACTCGCTGTCTTCCACTGCACCTGCCGGAATCGGCCCATCAGCCATTGATCGCTGGTGGAACCGATTGGTCGTAGCCGCGTGCCTGATTGGCAAAACACTACGACTGGCCTCCTGTTGTCTGCTGCTGTACTGGATTGCTCTCATTATCGGGACACACCTGCCCAGCGCATCGCTTCCACGAATGTATTTTGGAGACAAGGTACTGCATTTGGGAGCCTATGCGGGACTGGCTTTTCTTTTGTCCTGGGCAATTCCGACTCGCAACGGCCAACCGGCAGCACATCTACCGCTGACGTTTGGAATCTGCGTTGCCTACGGAATCATTGATGAACTGACCCAGTTGTTTGTCCCAGGACGCTGCTGCTGCATCTTCGACATGACTGCGGATGTAGTTGGTGCTGGTATAGGCGCAGTGGCTTATCTATTTTGTAGGCAATTGATATTCCGATTCCCACTGGGACGACGATTGATCGAATTTGCATCGCGCTAATCGCTACCGACTTCAATCACTTTGGTCCTTCCCGCCACTGAATAGGTAGTGAGTACAAATAGATTGTCCCTCCGAGCACTTCGGTCGGCCGAGCATGTTGGCGTATCATATCCATCTGGTCGCGCAATGGGCCTGATGGAACGTAGGTTCCTTGAAGCCATGTCGCGCTATAGGCCAAGAAACCTCGAGAATTGATGTCTGGCGTCGCGGTGGTGGTAGCATAAAAATAACCGGGTGAGATGTTCTGATAATCCACCCCATAAGCAGCCGGATCTGCGGATCCAAAATAGGACAGGTACAACGGCACATCGCGATGATCTTCCTGCCACCTAGCCAGAAGCCTAAGATCCTGCCCCCAGTCCAAATTGGAATCACTCAGACGATCTAATCCTTGATTATTTCCTCGTGACGCAAAATTAAAGTAAGCGATGTAATTCGGATGACTGGCCAAAGACTCTAACGCAACCATCACCAGTAACCCGACTACCACCCTTGCAGTCAACTGCTTTCTGAACGCTGTGGCAATCGCAACCCCCAAGCCAATCCACATGAGTGGAAAGGCTGGCAGCAAATGTCGTAGCCCTATATTCAAACTATAGATCAGTGACATCACAATCAAAGCGGCGAAAGGCAAAAACAGATAGGCGAGTTCAAGGGCCATCGTCCGCCGACGACGATACGCATTCCATGTCAAATAGACCAGCGATAACAAGACTGCAACAATGGTCGTCAGTGGCGACTTGTAGGCCCATGCCTTTGGAAAAAACAGCATACTTCCGCCAGCTTGATGTTGCCCATCGATAAACGACGGACTGGCATTAGACATGGCTTGCTGGTACGCCAATCCTTGCAAGTATGCCTGCGGCAATAGTTGATATTTTTGGGCCAACAAACAAAACTCCTGAACTCGATTCAATTCCACGACCCCGGATTCAGGCGGTTTTCCAAGCGGCTGTCCGGACTTCATTTGCTGGTTCAACCATTGATTGTGTGCATAGATGTTGATTGGAAACTGAGTGTTAAAACTCAAGTTAGAATCTGCGGTTGGCAAGTAGCGAAATCCGTAGGACGACCAGATCGCAAGCCAAGCGGTTCCGCCGGCTAGCGCAATGCCTAAGCCAACCATCGCCAGACGGCCTGAAGTCTTAGACACCAGATGCCCTCCTACAACTTGCCATGGAGAGGGTTGAATGATTCGCATTAGAGCCATCGGCAAAAGGAACACGGGCAGCGCTAGTGAAGTGAACTTAATGCAAGCGGCAATACCGCAAGCGGCACTGAACATTGCCACCCGACTCAACGAAGCTCGCTGACACATTCGCCAGCAATAATAGAAGCAAGCTAGCAGAGACGCCGTGCAGGCTACGTCTGAAGTGACCAGTCCAGAATGTGCCAACAGATTGGGATCTACTGCCGCCCAAAATGCAGAAACAGCGCCGGCTAACTTGCCAGCCAAATGCTGTGCCCACAATCCAACCAACAAAACAACACCTGCCCCAAAAATCGGCATGATCATCCGCGCGCGATCGATCAAGGCAACTCCGTCATTTTCTTCGGTCTGGAACAGAACTTTGATCGCCCAACGCTCTTGGGCGTTCATGTTCTCTAACATGGCACGCGAGTCTGGTTGCTGGAAATTCACTTCCAGCGGTAATCCAATGGTTGCCAAGGCCGCCAGATGCTTCCAAAGTGAAGGGGTTTCAGGGTCCAACCGATAGTCGCTCCACCTCCACTGGAGCATGCCGCCTAAAGCGTGTACGGATTCGTCGAAGGTGGCGCTTTTGGTTGACGCTGCATGACCGGCGATCAAGACGTGCAACAGCATGGCTGCAACAATCCAGAGATTGATCCTAGCAAACCAACTCGGTTGCTCTACTTCGTTACGCGTTTCATGCTTGCCGGCCGAACTAGTGGGCACACTGGCCGAATCAACTTGTATCGACTCGACCTGGCCAGAACCAGCATTCGGTCTTGCGGCACCCTTGGCGTTTCGCTTTTTCGAATTCTTGGGCATCGGTTCACTCTAGCGGTAGGCCGGCGCGGAGCCAACAAATAATGCACTTTTGCGAACTTGGCGGCTTTACTGTTCTTCCAATAACCCACGAACAAATTCTTCGGGATGAAACACGGCCATGTCTCCCAGCTTTTCTCCGACTCCAATCAGTTTTACGGGCAGGTCAAACTGTTGGCAGATCGGTACGATGACTCCACCCTTTGCTGAGCCATCGATCTTGGCCAAGATTATGCCGGTACAACCAGCCGCCTCAGAGAAGCCTCTGGCCTGGCTGATCGCATTTTGGCCGGCGGTGGCATCTAGAACTAACAGGACTTCGTGCGGTGCTTCCGGGATGTGTTTGCCGATCACACGCCGAATCTTCTGCAGCTCTTGCATGAGATTGCTTTGAGTTTGCAAGCGGCCAGCGGTGTCGATGATGCACACATCGTACTGATCAACCAGCGCCTTTTGACTTGCCTGAAAAGCTACGGCAGCCGGGTCCGATCCCTGCTTGCCCGTCACGATGTCGCAGCCAATTCGTTGCGACCAAATCGTCAATTGTTCCACAGCGGCAGCACGAAACGTATCGCCTGCACCCAGCAACACACGATGGCCGTTTTCGGCAAAGCGATGAGCCAGCTTGGCGATGGAAGTGGTCTTGCCAGATCCATTGACCCCTACAACCAGGATCACCGTAGGGCCGGACTGAGCGTGGTTCAGATCGGTGCCGCCTTTGGCCAGCCCCTGTCGAATCTCCTCCCCCACGACTTGAATAATATCTGCGAACCTAACCACTCGAGCGCGATAGTCGTTGCCGATGCGCTCGCAGATCTGCTTGGCCATTGCACCACCCATATCGGTGCGAACCAGCAGCGCAAACAATCGCTTCAGGAATTCTTCGTTAACTAAATCGCCTTCAGACTTTAACAAGTCGCGAATATCGGTATTCAGAGCGCGACTGGTCTTGGCCAAAGCCGATTTGATACTGCCCCACAGTCCGCCCGATTTCTTGGAAGGTTCGTCCGACTGCTTGACAGTTTCATCTGGCTGCAGTGCGGCGTCTTCCTTCGCATCAGTGGGCGTCTGAGCGGGTGCTTCTTTTTTCCTATTCCAGAATGCCATTTTTAGTTTAGCTCACATGCCTCTTCGTAGTGTTCGTATAATAGCAAAAGTTTTTCTTCGATCTCGGCCAATTCTTGCTGGAGCTGTTTGACGCGCCGTCCGTCGCGCAGCACTTCAGGCAACAAAATCTCGGCGTGTATCGCCTGAACGCGGTCTTCGCTGGCAGCAATATCCTGCTCGATCAATTCCACTTTTCGGTACGGAAATCTTCTTTTCCGCTTACCGGTTCGGACGGACGAATCCTCCAAAGCCGGCTGTCCACTGGCTGAACGGTTTGGACCGGTATTTGGCGCAGCTCGTCCTACGGTAGCGGCCGAGCGACCTGTGCTGGTCGAACCAACCACACCGCGATCCGTTACTGCCAATCCCTGCCTAAGCCAATGTTTGTAGGTGTCGTAATTGCCAACGATTTGACTGACCCGTCCATCCCCCAAAACCAACAGATGATCGGCTACTGCGTACACAAGGTATCGGTCGTGCGTAACCAGGATCACGGTGCCG
>DAIRSD010000029.1:0-18250 GCA_036804625.1 Aureliella sp.
CTGTTACCAGTGGCCGCTGATGCTGCCAGTCAGAAGACGGCTCAGGTGGCCGAAGAGTTTTTGCGACAGGCCAAAGAGATCCTCAAGGGACATCCCAAAGCCAACTTTCATACCATGCGCGGATTTGCTTCACCACCAGATATGCCCAGTTACGAAGAGGTCTATGGACTCAAGGCGGCAGCGATCGCCGTCTATCCCATGTATCGCGGATTGGCAAGTTTGGTAGGCATGGACATTGTCGGTCAGGCAACCACTCTTGAAGAGCAGATGCAGGTACTGAAGCAACATTGGAATGATTACGATTTCTTCTTAATCCACTTCAAGTACACCGACAGTACCGGCGAGGACGGCAATTTCCAAGAAAAAGTTCGCCGCACGCAGGAGTTAGATGCTTGCCTGCCGTCGATCACCGCGCTGAAGCCTGACGTGCTGATCGTTACCGGTGACCATTCGACGCCTGCCTACCTGAAGAGCCACAGTTGGCACCCGGTGCCAACGCTGCTGGTGTCGGACTGTTGCCGTCCCGATCCACATACCAGCTTTGGTGAGACCACTGCAATCTCAGGAGGGCTGGGGCAGTTCGAAGCAAAATACCTGATGCTGCTAGCGCTTTCCAATGCTGGTCGCATGGGCAAATACGGTGCATAAGAATTAGATCACAATCTTATCGGCAGCAGCACTGAATGAAGTGTGACAGATTGTGCCCTTGTTTACCGCTCAGCCGTTAGGCGCTGCCGGCAGCGTTACTAGATTCCTGGGTCGGCGCCTAACGGCTGGGCGATAAACGAAAATCGATGAACGATCAGTCTGTAGTGCGCTCTGCCAGGCGGATTATTTTTGCTGGCTTCGCCAATACGCTGCTTCTTCTGGCAAGCTGGCAGCTTCACTGGCAGCAATCAGGCGGTCGACGTTCTCTCGCAACAGCCATTTTCTGACCGGCTCGCTCAAATCGCGAAGCGGACGACTCATTTTTTCGTAAGATTGCTTGAGCAAAGGCAGGGCAGCATCATGATCGTCTTGTGCAAGGTAGACACCGCCCTGAACGCTGGCTGCGCGCCAACGAGTCCAGTGGCCGGGAGCAAATTTTTCGATCAGCGCAAGTCCTTCCTTGATGTGTAAGGCCGCATCAGCCACTCGCCGATCGCCCAGTTCCGCATCGGCTAGTGCGATCAGCAGCACGCCTACTGAGGCTTGCGCGGTAACGTTACCTGCTGCGTCCGAATCCATTGCTAGTCCACGATAGGCGATCTCCAAGCATTTGCGGTAATGCAGGATTGCTGCAGGGTATTGTTGTTGCTGGTGCTGAAGAATTCCTATGCCGACTAGCGTTGGCAGGGCACTGAAACTGTTTTCTCCCTTGGCCTGATCGATGCGACTTAACAACTGTTCGAAAATCGCAAGGGCTTCCTTGGGTTCGTTCAGTGATCGAGCTTTGGCCAGGGCGTTGATCGATGCAAATGTGGCATCGTTGGACTCGCCCAAAACGCGCTCCCGCACTGCGACAACCGATGTTAATAATTGCACCGCCTGATCGCTTTCCCCTTCGGATTCAAGAGACACTGCCAGTTGATGCATAGTCTCCAACGTTGAAGCATCTTCTGCGCCCAGAGTCTTTTGTTTCCCGTCGGATGCTACTTTCAGCCAACGAACCGCCTGAGAATATTCAGCTAAAGCATGATAGGCCTGTCCAAGTGCATCAGCCACGTCGGCTACCTCCTGGTCGCTCGAAGGCAGGCCTTCAAGCCGCTCGGCTAAAGAATCCAGATCCGCCCTAGCTTCCATCTGCAGCGATTCATCGTTTGACTGTCCAATTCGCCTAACCGAGTTTTCAACCAGATTGCCAAACGACCGCAAAGTGTAAGGATGCACCGCGCCCAACAAACGGGTCCGCTGACGCACCACACGTCGATAAATTTCTACCGATTCTTGAAGCTGACCTACCTGGGACAAGCACCAAGCGAGTTGATGTAGGCGATAGACTTGGTCTGCATCTTCCTGTCCCTCGCTGGCCGCCATGGAATCCACCAAGGATCGCAAGCTGGTGATCGCCTGCGCGTAGTTGCCGCCACTCAGGTAGGAGTCGGCCAAGTAGGTATCGATCTCAGCAAGTTCTTCAGCAGGAGCGTTCAGGGCCGCGCGAGCTTGACGCAATTTTTCTAACCAGGGAACGGCCTGATCTTGTTTTTCTAGGTCGAACATGACATCGGTCAAGAGGTCAAGTGTTGCAGCGACCTGCGAGCTGTTGGGGCCAAAGATTTCAAGCTGTCCTTTGGCCAACCGCTCAAACGCCTGCTCGGCTGCCGGCAAATCACCGGCCAGGTAATACGCTGAAGCCAAGTCGCCTAAGGTACTCAGCGCGTGTACGCTATGCTCACCCAGTTCGTCAGTTTGACCAGCCAGCGCACGTTGTAACAGTGGTATTGATTCTTGATAGCGCTCCATTCCAACAAGTGTTCCTGCCAGACTGCGAATCGCGGCAGCTTGCTCGCCATTGGGTTTTGGCAAGGATTCAGCCCAAGTGCGAAGCTTTTGCAGCCACGGTTCAACTTCTGTTAGTTTACCTTCATCTCTGTAGACATCGGCCATCGTGATTCGCGACCAAGCAATGTCGGAGTCAGTCGCTGTTGACTGCTCAATGTTTTGCATTTGTGATTCGGCTTCCTGGCTACGGCCAAGCTTTACCAGCGCCCAGAGCAACGCGTTGTTCGCTCGAACTCGCAGCGTCAAACCTAGTTCCTTAGACCTGCTGGCAAAGCCCTCCAAAGCCGCTTGAGCCAAGTCGATCGCATGTTCGTATCGGCCTGCCTGATTGCTCAGTTCAGCCAGAAGCACACGAGCACCAGACATCGAATCGTTCCGTCGCAGATCGGCTTGAACGTCGGAAGCAATCACTTCTCGCAACAGTTTTTCTGCCTGATCCAATTCTCCAAGCGCAAGCAGCGACTGCGCCAAATAGAGTCTCGCGTTGTGAGTGTCGATATGATTGGGTCCCAGTGACTGTGATGCCTGCTGAAGCGTTTGTTCCAGGAGTAACTTGGCCTCTTCATGGCGACCCAGCCCGCTCAGGATGCCACCGGTATGGTACTGACCTACTAGAACATCTCGGTGATTGGCACCATGAACCGATTTGCTGGACTCTGTCAGTTCTTGAAGCTGCTGCAATGCCTTCACCGGATTACCCAGAATGGACTCAAGTAGCGCGCGATCCGATCGAGCCGCTAACACACCTGGATGTTTGTCTCCCAACAAGCGTGCTCCACGCGGTATCAGGTCGTCGTATAATTCTTGCGACTGGGCGTATTGTTCGGTGAAGTACAGCCGCTGAGCAAGCGCAAGTTGTGCCTGCAGGGCGACCAAATGATCTGGACCAAGCGACTGCAATGTGCGATTGCGCAAGTCGCGAGCTAAAGTGATCGATTGGTCATATTTTGAAGCATGGTTCCAAAGATCGACTAAAAACGTTTCGCATTCCAAAGTGTCGGCATGATCGGCTCCTAGTGTCTCTCGATAGGCGGCAACCGCTTCCTGTAACAACTTCTCAGCATCGTCATATCTGCCCTGTGCGGTGTAAAGTCGGGCCAGTTCAGTCTGGGTTTCCAATGTTTGGCGATGTTTGTGCCCCATCTGGTCTTTCATCTGTCGCCAAACAGGTTCCAACAATTGTTCGGCCTGGGCATAGTCGCCAGCTTGGGCTGCCGCAGCGCCCAGATTGGCCCGAGTAAGCAGGGCGGATTCCGCATCTGCGCCGGCGTTCTGCTGGAACAAGGCCACCGCTTGCCCCAGCGCCAGACGGGCTTTGGGATATTCACCTAAATGACGAAACGCGATGCCTACCGTCTTGAGCAGTTCCGCCTTAACCATTGGTTGCCGTTCAAACTGTTTGTCGATCGAATTAGCAGCACGCTCCAGCACCGTGCGAACCTCCAATCGCGGATTGGGATGTTCGCGCGGTGAAGCCTGTGACAGAAGATCGTCGTTCAGAAACTTGCTTACGGCCAGAGCCACAGCAGCTTCTTCCTGGGCCTTGTTTTGGGCGACCTGCAAATTCTCGTTCGTCACTCGCAGCGATTCCGCCAGTTCAGCCAGTCGTTGATTTTTATCTCGCAGCAGAACTGAAAAGCCTGCAAGACCGGCTAGGCTTGCCAAGACGATCACTGCCAGAGAGGCTGCCATTGTCTGGTGTCGCTTGATCCATCGCCGCATGCGTTCCGTAGGTGACTCGCGGTAGGCCGAAACCGGTTCATCGGCTAACCATCGCTCCAAATCGTCAGATAAGTCCAGGGGCGTGGCATATCGATCTTCGGGCCGGGCAGCCATCGCTCGCAGGCAGATGGCCGCTAGCGGTTTGGGAATCCAAGCGGCAGCTTCGCGAGGTGGTATGAAGCGGTGATCGCGAATTCGCTGCAGCACTTCATCTAGCGTAAGCTGCTTGCCAGCTTCGTGAGTGATGATCGCCGGGTGGCCAACCAGCAACGCGTAAAGCGTGGCTCCCAACGAGTAGATATCGCTGCGGTGGTCGATTTGATCTGTGTCCCCAGCGGCTTGCTCGGGGCTCATGAATGCCGGTGTGCCCTTGACGCTACCCTGATAGGTCATTTGAGCGCTGGCGGATGAAGGTCTTAGTGGCTGGTCAATGTCTTTGACTGTATACAGCGTGGCCAATTCACTGGGATTGACTGCCGGCGCCAGGGTTTTTGTTGCAGGCGGTTGCAACTCGGATGGCCGGTCACCGGAACTATCAGCCACTGGTCCGTTCGGTGGATCGGTCAGCTTAGCCAAGCCCCAATCGACCACCAGCGTCTCACCAAAAGTTCCCAGCATGATATTGTCGGGCTTGATGTCTCGGTGCAGCACGCCGCGACTGTGCGCGTAGGCAATGGCTTGACAAACATCAACCATGCGCCCTAGTAGTTTGCGCACGGAGAACAGACGCTGGCTCAGATCGGTTTGGTCGCTATGCAAAGCACTGATTGCATCGGCCATGCTTTCACCGCGTACAAACCTCATCGCATAATAAGGTTGTCCGTCAGCCTGAACGCCCAAGCCGTACACGGGCACAATCCCAGGATGCTCCAAACCACCGGTAATCTCTGCTTCAAGAATGAATCGCTGGCGCGCGTCTGGGTCAACTGCAAAACGCTCTTGGATTTGCTTTAGCGCCACGTGGCGATTCAGCTCTTCGTCCATGGCCAAAAAAACTTGACCTAACCCGCCCTGAGCATGTGGACGCAACTTGCTGTAGCGATCAGCGCGGGCTGCTGAATGTTTTGTGTCGCTAGGTGACCCGGTTGGAACTTGACTTTGCGACTGCACGAGTGTTGCCCAAAGGTCGTTACCGACAGTCTTCTGCAAAGTTGCCTGTAATGGTGCAGGCAGCGCCGATAGGGCTTGGGCTGCAGTCCGCTGATAAATGGTTCCTATCGTATCGGCCACCGACCCCTGATGCTGTTTCAATTGTCCCTGAGCGATTTGTCGCAGCAACTGGACAGTGCGGGGATCTATGTGAGCCACTCGCTGCACGATCTCGTCCAAATCACAAGTCGGCTGGCTAGCCCACTGTGACACGATTTCAGAAAGCTCTTGACTGCTCAGCAGGTTAGCCTGATGTGCCAACAGCGCAGCAACCAATTTTTCGTTGGGCTCTTCGGACATTCAGATTCTCTCTGGGGGGAAACGCTCACGCCCGTGGTGGGCCGGCGCGGGGCCAAGCAAATTGTATTGAGATAGTCTTGGGTTAAAGCGACAAACTTGAACGCTGAATTACAGTTTTCATCAGTCCCGCTTGTCCCGCCCTACATGCCTACTTCGACGCAAGTTTATCAACCGCATTGAATTCACGGCTTGGCTGACGCAACTGGGCGACGCTTAAGCTCAATAGCCTCATGCTGGGTTCGTCTTCCGGATGCTCTTTTAGTATATCACCTAAAACTCGGGTTGCTTCAGCGAACCGTCCTTGCCGATAATCGCTTAAGGCAGATTCGTAGTCACGGCAAAGCGCCCCCCAGTTTTCGGATTCCCGGTCTGCCAATTGCATAACGGCGATGGGTTCATCTATTCCTTGAACTTCGATAGTGGCCAGTTCTCGCAAGGGGAAGGCAGTTTCGCACTGACTGACAGTCGCCTTGGATACCATGCATGGTACGCCAAAATGTTTGGTAGCACTTTGTAATCGGCTAGCCAGGTTGACCGCATTGCCAAACGCACCATATTGAAACTTAGTCTTCGATCCAGTGTTGCCCACCGCCGCCAGTCCAGAATGGATGCCAATGCCGATGCGAAGAGGCTGATTCAAAGTGTCTTGCCACTCTAGGGCGACTTCTGGAATCAATCGCATGATCTGCTGGGCCGCTCGAAGCGCACATGCGGCATGATCGCCCCGAGGCTCGGGCGCTCCCCACATGGCGAACACTTCATCGCCCACATAATTGACCACGACTCCAGCATGTTCTTCCACACAGCGGCTGATCATGGTAAACACATCTTGCATCCAGCGTATCGTGCGACTGGCCCCCAGGTGTTGGGATATCGAACTGAAACCTCGAACATCACAGAACATCAACGTCACTTGCTCCTCCTTGGGTTCCAGCAACTGAGCGTCGGCAACGATATGTTTAGCGACCACGTCCGAGAAGAATAGCTCCATCGAACTGCGTTGCCGCTCTTCGGCTTGGCGTGCCAACCCAGCAGCGATGGCACCTGCTAGGATCTCCACCAATTTCGCTTCGATGTCCAAGCCTCGCTTGGCTGACTCGCCTGTCCAGCGGTCGCCATACAATACGCCGATCACCTGACCCAATTTATCTAGTATCGGAGCACAGATCGCCTGATGTAAATGTTGAACCGATTGTCCTAAAGCACCCGTGTCCCCACCAGGCTCATACAATGTTGTGGATGCCGCGTGCTGAGCGTTGGCGATGATCGAATCGCTGATGTTGGGCGCGTGCAATGGTGCGCGGCTATGACTGGGCTGTGCTGGTGCAGAAGTGTAAGCGCTCTTCAGGTGCTCTTCCGAGTTGCTCAAACGGTCGCGATACGCCTGGGCGCGACAGATACGCTGGCCTTCTGAGAACAAAAACACGAGGGCCCGGTCCAAATCGGCAATGCGCAAAGCTGCGATGGCCCCGGCCTGAAAGAAGCTGTCTGATGTTGCACTTTCACGAATCACAGGCAATACCTGCTGCAGCAACTCCAGTGTGTCAGCAGCCGTTGCCACATCCCATCCTGGGCCTTTCTTTAGCGGTAATGGATTGGCAATCAACGACGCCAAGGAGGCCGCGTCAGGATGTAGCCCGCGACCGCCAAGAGTTCGCACAATCTCGGCACCAGATTCAGTAGCTACCCGTAAATGAACACTGGGTGTAATTACGATAGTCAAGCTGGAGAGAATGGGTATCGAAGCGCCTGGTCGTAGCGCTGGCAGTCCCTGTATCATTAGGTCAAGACGCGGATTGACATTGCGAGCCAGTGGCTTTCCGTGACTGTCAACGGTCAGTTCAAAATACCGACGAGGAATTTCCCGATGATCCAGCGAGGCCACAATGGCGCGGTTGCCAGTCGCCCCAGAGAAATGTCCAGTTTCGGGCTCACCTTGATCTTGGCGTCCCACGCTGATTGGGGTCTGACTGGTCCAGCCTTGGGTCAATTTCCCATCAACGCACAGTTGTAGATTCAAACTAGCCATGGTTCCTCGGTTCGGTCCCCAATTGTCGTCAGTCGGAGCGCGTTAGCACAAGTTTTTTGCAGCGTCCGGACGCTAAGGCTAATCGCAAACTCGCACAGTGGCTGATTGGGTAAATTATTTACGACCAGTTACTAAGCTAGGATCGGACATCGCATTTTGTTGGAATCCTCGTTGGCGGTGTAGGCAGGCATCACAGCGTCCGCATGGCTGCCCGGTGACAGGGTGGGGATCATAACAACTGGATGTAGCTGAGTAGTCCACGCCCAGCTCCAATCCTCGCGCGATGATTTCACGTTTGGACAGCGAAATCAGTGGAGTGTGAATTTTGATCAGTCCGCCTTCAACTCCAATTTTAGTTGCCAAGTTGGCCATTCGCTCGAATGCTTCAATATATTCCGGTCGACAATCGGGATAGCCGCTGTAATCCAGTGCGTTCACACCGATAAAAATATCGTGGGCTGCGATCGTTTCGGCGTAAGCCAATGCTAGGGACAAAAAGACGGTATTTCGAGCTGGCACGTAGGTGACCGGTATTGAGTTGCCGATCTCAGCCTCGTTGTTGTGCTTGGGAACCGCAATCGAGCAGGATGTCAGCGCCGATCCGCCAAACTGGGCTAGATCGATATCCACGATGCGATGTTGGTTCACGCTCTGAAGGTTGGCCTGTTGAATCGCTCGGTCCAGTTCCACCGTATGACGCTGACCGTAACGAAAGCTGATCGCATGCACTTGATAGCCTGCCTGCCTGGCCATGGCAAGTACGGTAGCCGAATCCAAACCACCACTCAGCAATACGACGGCAGATTTTTGGTCCTCAGGCACTGAACGATTGGACAGACTCACGCTTGCGAACTCCAGCAACTGACTCTACTTCTCATCATCGTAGTCAACTTCATCGTCTTCTTCCTCCTTCTCATCCTCATCCTCATCCTCATCATCTTCATCTTCATCTTCATCTTCATCCTCGTTTTCACTTTCCTCTTCAGCATCGACCTCTTCTAAATTTTCTTTCGAGTAGCGGAATTTCTTGATGCTCTTGCGCAACTCATCGATCATCGCTCTGAGTGTGGCCACTGTATCGGACTTGTCGTGACTTGGCGACGCCCACGTCTGCTGTTGATGTGGCAAGGATGGGGTCACCTGAGTGTCTGATTGTGTTCGCAAGCGTTCCTGTAGAAGGCGACTACGATGCTCCAATTCGGCGACTCGTTTTTCTAGCTGCTCGTTGGCCACCACAGCGTCGTGCAATGATCGCTGGGATGCCTCCAATTGCTCTACTGTGATTCGCATGTCTGACTCCAGTTGAGCGACTCGCTTTTGAGCCTTGACCTGAATCGCCTTTATTTGCAACTGAGCCCTCAAATCAGCGTTCTCTTCGATCAACGCGATCATTTTTTGCACCCAAGGCGAATTCCATGGTGCGTCGTCGTCGCCCAATTCAGACGCGTTGACGCTGGCCAGAGAAACATCTGTTGCCTCACGATGGGTTGCCTCAGACGCCGATTCAATGCCACCCAAGATCAATACCGGGCGAACGTCGCCAGGAATGTGTTTTGGCAACGGCAACGGCGGCTGAGCTTTCAAATTCGAAGCAGTCGACAAACCGCAGACCAGTATCAGAATAGTATATGTCACTAATTCAAGTAAATCGCTTGCCCTGAATAATCCTTTGACACAAGTATTCATTTTGTATCTCCTGAAAGACTTGTCGGTTTTGCTACTGAGTGCTTGACGCCTTGTGACACTAGTCAACGGCAAAATGCGGTTGTCAGGCCATCATCCAAGGACGACAATGCACCGCCATTATACAGACGTCTGTCGGGCAGCGAACCACGGGTAATGCTTGGGGCTATTGTGGCCGAAAGAGCTGAAAAGACGATTCTTATGCATGCTTCCAACGAAGGAACTTAGCCATGACAACAATTCAAGTACCAACTCGGGATCAGATGTCTAAACACGACTGCTGGGATTTGAGCAGTTTGTATCCTTCGGTCGACGCTTGGGAAGCTGATTTCCAGAAGTTGGAAAAGCTAATTCCTGGATACGAGACATTTCGTGGGCAGTTGGCAAGCAGCAGTAGGTGGCTGGCTGACTGCTTAAATTTTGATCTTCAGGTGGAACGTTTAGCCGAGCGACTAGGAACCTACGCATTTCTCCGATCCGCTGAAGATCAGGCTAATCAAGCTGCACAGGCGCTGGTTGCCAGATTTCAGAACCTCTCGGTTCGTGCCAGTCAACTGGCTAGCTACATAAGGCCCGAGATTCTAGCCATTGCGGAGGATAGCCTGTCGGCATTTTTGAAAGCTGACGAATTGAAGGAATATGAACTTTTGCTAAATCGCATTGCCCGCTACCGACAGCACACGCTAAGCGATCGCGAGGAGTCGTTGTTGGCGATGCAAGGCGAAATGGCACAAACCGCAAGCAAGACTTTTCGGCAACTCAACGATGCCGACTTGAAATTTGGCACTCTGATCAACGAGCACGGGCAGACGGTCGAGCTGACCAACGCCACCTTCAGTCAGTTGATGATCAGTCCAGTACGCGAGGTGCGTCGAACCGCTTTTCACCAATACTATAATCAATTTGCTGCCCACGAAAACACGCTGGCTGCAACGCTCTCTGGCAGTATCCATACGGACGTTTACTATGCGCGAGCCAGGAACTACGGTTCCAGCTTGGAAGCTGCCCTGTTTCCGGATAACGTGCCGCAATCGGTTTACGACAATTTGATTACGACGGTACGACAGCATCTCCCAGAAGTTCATCGCTATTTTGATTTTAGGCGACGAACAATGAAGATAGATCAGATTCATCATTATGACACTTATGTTCCCCTGTTGGCAGACCTAGATCAAGATCGCGCTTGGGATCAGGCTGTACATACGGTGATTGAATCGCTTCGACCACTTGGCGAAGCATATTGTCAAGTCTTGCAGCAGGGATTGCTAGGTAGTTGGTGTGATCGTTATCCCAATCAGGGTAAGCAGAGCGGGGCGTTTAGCTGTGGAACCTTTGATGGTGATCCGTACATCTTGATGAACTACAAACCCAGTGTGCTAAACGACCTGTTCACGCTCACACACGAAGCGGGACATTCGATGCACAGTTATTATTCAGCCAGAAGCCAGCCCTTTCAGTACTATAACTACACCATCTTTGTAGCCGAGGTGGCCAGCACGTTCAATGAACAACTGCTCACGCACTATCTGCTGCAATCTACCACTGACGATCGATTGAAGGCCTACTTGATCAATCACGAAGTGGACAGCATTCGTGCCACAATAGTGCGTCAGACCATGTTTGCCGAGTTCGAGAAGATCACGCATGAAATGGCCGAGAGCGGCAAACCGCTAACGGTCGAGACCATCAAAGATGTCTACCGTGGACTGTTGAACGATTACTTTGGTCCGGATTTTGTCATCGACGACGATTTGATGCTCGAATGCTTTCGCATTCCCCACTTTTATCACGCATTCTATGTTTACAAATATGCTACAGGATTGGCAGCAGCCATCGCACTGTCGCGCCGAGTCCTGGGCGGCGGCAAGCAGGAGCAGGAAGACTACTTGCGATTCCTGAGCAGTGGATGTCGGCAAGATCCACTGGACCTACTGCGCGACGCCGGGATCGATATGTCGCAACCGGAGCCAATCCACACAGCCTTGACACATTTTGCAACACTTATTCAGCAGCTTGAAGAGTTGTTGCCGTAGAGTCCATTTGCAAAACGCTCTGAGCACTTTCTCAAAAGTGTAGTTGCTTCTCCCTAAGGCGAACGTGATAAATAGACACTTTCTACTGGCTTTGAAACGCTAATCTTCACTAATTCATACGAATGTACATGAAATTCACAAATTTAGCCCAGCCAGTAACCATTAGCGTTATCCGCGAAGATTAGTGCTCCCTGTAGCACAACATAAATTGGCAAGCTAACCGTCCACGGATTTCAACACGCGATTCATCAATCGGCCGGGTATACTCTGGATGCCAGTGAACGATTAGGTCTCCAGCAGTTGCCGGAAGAGCATCTCCAATTTTCTTGATTGATGGTCGCGGCTGTAGGTGGCTATTTTCTCTAGGTCAGGGCTAAACCAGTCTGGCTGGTGACCTTCAGCAAGTTGAAGTATCACCTGCTGGATCATTTGCACGTCGCCGCCTACGGCAATGCCACACCGCGTTGCTTGCAACACTTGAGCAGCATCGGTTGCATCGGTGTCTCCTACATCTAAAACGGGTCTGCAGGCCGCTATGTACTCGAACAATTTGCCATGTAGTATCCCCGGCTCGTTGGTGCCCAGCAATAAAAGCAGTGTTGCCTGACGCTGTGCCGCATGAGCAGCGGATCGTGGAACCTGGCCAGGTAGCCGAGCGATGTCACGCAGTCGGTAGCGTTCTAACTCGGCGGGTAGGTTGCCCAGTTTGTCTCCCAGAAAATGAAGTTCTAATCGACCTACCTCTATTTGCTGGCTGTCGATCAGTCCATGGACAGCTTCCAGCAACGGCTGAACGTTGTACTGCTTATAAATGGTACCTGCATGCACAATGCGAACCACGGGATCGTTGGTAGGACCAGGTGCCCATGGCAGAATACCTTCATGTCCATTAAAGATGACCTCAACGGGAATATGCGGAGCCAATTGCTTTAGAGATGTCTGAAGTGGCGGCGAGACGGTTGTGATCATGCTTGCACGCCGAAGCAGCCTGCGTTGAAACCATTCGAGGAACCAACGAATCGCGGGTTTGCGATTTCGATAGGGATTACCCGTCCAGAGGTCGCGGTAGTCAACCACCCAACGCGCCTTCCGATAGAATGCCTTGGCGACAAAGCCTAGCAGGACAGTCGAGACAGGGCTGTAGGTCGAAATGACAATGTCGGGTGCCTGGGATCGGACAACTCGAATTATTTGCCAAAGGGCTACGAAAGACCATGTCAAGCGCTGAATTCCGTACAGCGGACGCCGGAAGAGCGACTTGCCGCCGTAGCCCCATCGCTTTGCCAGCAGATAGTCAGCTTCGACAATGCTGACTTGTTCGTTGAAGTCTGGCAATGGTAGTGACAGGGGGCCGTGATAGGGATACTTCTTGTTGGTGAAGACGGTTACCGAGTGTCCGGACTGAGACCAATCTTTGGCCCATGCGGCCGGACGCGACGATGCGATGCGATTGAGCGGCGGAAAGTACAGGGCTATGATCAGGATTTTCATGCGCGAGTGCAGCTAATTTCCGCTTGTGGGCTGAAGGATTTCGCTTTACGAAGCCGTCGGTTTCAGCACTTCAAGTAGTCTGCCGGGGCTGCCCATGATGTTGTAACCCGAGTCGACGTGCAAGATCTCGCCGGTGATCCCCGAACTGTAGTCGCTGAGCATATACGCTCCGGCACGTCCTACTTCATCGTGAGTGACACAGCGTCCCAGTGGAGCCACGTAATCATAATATTTCTGCATATCGCCTACGCCGGCTGCCGCTCCGGCCAGCGTCTTCAGCGGGCCTGCGCTGACGGCATTCATGCGATAGCCCTGAGCACCCAGGTCAAAAGCCAAGTAACGAACCGTGGCGTCCAGGGCCGCTTTGCAGATTCCCATGACGTTATAGCCGGGCACGCATTTCTCGCCACCAAAGTAGGTCATCGTCAACACCGAAGCGCCTGGATTAAAAAGATGTTTGGCTGCATTGGTCACGGAGATCAAGCTGTAGACGCTGACATCCATAGCTAGTTTGAAACCGTCGCGGCTGGTTTCAACCGTATCTCGCGACAAGTCGTTGCGGTCTGCAAAAGCGATCGAGTGCAACAAGAAATCGATCGCGCCCATTTTTTCCTGGACCATCTTAAAAAAGTCGGCGATTTGTTGGTCGCACTGCACGTCCAGAGGTTCCAGAAAAGCGGTTTGGTCTGGATACTGATCCACACACTTGGACACTCGCAGTCGATTCTTCCTTTTTTCGTCGTCAGGGCGGTCAGGCAAGTGCGAAAAACCACAGATCCCTCCCTGATGGATGATCTCCTGAGCGACAGCCCAAGCGATGGAGCGGTCGTTGGCAACGCCCAGAATGAGTCCGCGTTTTCCTTCAAATAATTTTGTCATGCAGCTTGCCCTTACTTCTACAAAAGACTGTACTCTTGCCACATTCGGCTTCCCTATTGTCGAGAACTTAACCTGTTTGCCAACCGTGCTTCCGCAAAATATACCGCTCTTGACACGAGTACTCCACAAAAAGGTAACCATGCAAACCCAAGTGCCAGCCTGCAGAATCCGTGATTTGAATCAAGCCCCCATCAACCCGGAAGGTCAGTGGGTGGTCTACTGGATGACCGCCTTTCGACGTACCGATTTTAATTTCGCGCTGCAATACGCGCGTGATTGGTCGCTCCATCTGGGCCGACCGCTGCTAGTGCTGGAAGGCTTGCGATGCGATTATCCTTGGGCCAGTGCTCGCTTTCACAGATTTGTGATCCAGGGTATGTCGGACAATGCAAATGCTTGTAAGGCGGCTGGAGTAGCCTACTATCCGTACGTTGAGCCGCAACGGGCAGCGGGGCGAGGATTGCTCGAGGCCTTAGCTAGGAATGCCTGTTTGTTGGTGGGGGATGATTTTCCCTGCTTCTTTCATCCTGGCATGTTCCGGCGTCTGGCCGATCGCTTGTCGTGCCGCTTGTCAATGGTCGATGCCAATGGACTGATGCCGCTATCCCAGGCCGATCGAACCTTCACCGTGGCGCATTCCTATCGCCGCTGGATGCAGAAGACTCTGCCTAACCATCTACAGAACTCTCCCGAGCCGCAGCCGCTTGCTAATACGATGGTTAGTGATTCGTCGGGCTTGTCGTCGTTGCCCAAGTCCATCACGGACCGATGGCCCGTAGCCTCGCTGAGCCATCTAACGGAACCCGGTGGGCTGTCTGATTTACCTATAGACCATTCTGTAGATGCGGTCGAGCTGCGTGGTGGAGCTGTCCACGCACAACGATTGCTGAAACAGTTTGTTAGTAACCGTCTGGCCCGGTACCAGCACGACCGCAACGAACCGGACCTTGAGGGCTCAACCGGGTTGTCCCCCTACCTACACTTCGGACATTTGAGCTGTCATCAACTGTTCTGGGAGATTATGGAGCGACAGCAGTGGAACCCTTCACGGCTGGCTGGTCCCAATGGCAAGGTGGAAGGCTTCTGGGGAGTCGATCCAAATGCGGAAGCTCTCTTGGACCAGCTTTGCACCTGGCGCGAGATCGGCCTGAACATGTGTTGGCGAGAACCTAATTATGATGCTTACGATTCGTTGCCTACTTGGGCTATGCAAACCCTGGACGATCATCGCCACGATCCGCGAGCGGTGGTTTACGATCTAGAGCAATTGGAATTCGCAAAAACTGGCGACCCTATCTGGAATGCGGCCCAGCGCCAATTGCTGATTGAGGGTCGAATGCACAACTATTTGCGTATGTTGTGGGGTAAGAATATCCTGGGTTGGACCAAGTCACCCGAACAGGCACTGCAGTTTATGATTGATCTGAACAATAAATATGCGTTGGACGGTCGGGATCCGAATTCTTACAGCGGAATTTTCTGGGTCTTGGGCAGATATGATCGCGCCTGGGGACCGGAACGGCAAGTCTTTGGTAAAATTAGGTACATGACCAGCCAGAATACAGCCAGGAAACATGCGCTGCGTCAATATTTGGCCAAGTATTCGACACTAACCTAAAGACATTGGATCGTATGACACCGCTTCTCCCCTGTCATCAGTCGGAATGCGTCAGCACCCAGTTACTTCGGCAACCGGATGCAAATGCGTTCCGGTTGATTTGGCAATTATTGAATGAATGGTTGTTAATCCACCGGAAGGCTAGCGCCATTCCGCTACAAATCATCTTTCGAAGCTGCGCTATGATTGTGGCCGCGTTGCTTGCCGCAGGGTGCTGTTTACAGGCCAACGTTTTTGCCGAAGAGCGCCAAACGATTGTCGCCGATGTTGCAAAAGATGAAGCTAGTCAGACCGGTCAGGTTGCACAGTCGGCAGATTGGCTTCAGACTCAGCAGCGGCCGAACGTGATCGTGATCTTGACCGACGATCAAGGATGGGGCGATCTGTCGTGCCACGGCAACAACAACTTGTCGACGCCTCATCTGGATTCGTTGGCGCGAGTGGGGGCAAGGTTCGATCGCTTTTTTGTGGCTCCAGTCTGCGCGCCGACCCGGGCTGAATTCTTGACGGGCCGCGCGCATCCTCGATTGGGTGTCTTTGGAGTCTCCGAAGGCAAGGAGCGGATAAATCTGGATGAACGCACCATCGCCGAAGATTTTCGCGCTGCCGGATATAGAACCGCCTGCTTTGGTAAATGGCACAACGGTACCCAGTATCCTTATCATCCGCTGGCTCGCGGTTTTCAGGATTTTTATGGTTTTACATCGGGGCATTGGGGGCATTTCTTCGATCCGCCGCTGGAGCACAATGGGCACCGGGTGAAAGGGCAGGGGTATCTGGTAGATGATCTGACCGACAGAGCGATTGGGTTTATTGAATCGAACCAACAACAAAGCTTCTTTCTTTATCTTGCAATCCCGACACCGCATACGCCGATGCAAGTGCCAGACAAGTATTGGCTGCGACACAAAGATCGTCAGTACAGTATGTCAGCGCCCGAGGAAGAAGGGGAGGATATCAATTTTACGCGTGCAGCCATGGCCATGGTTGAAAATATTGACGATAACATCGGAAGGGTCCTGAGTCGGTTGGATCAATTGCAGTTGTCGCGTCGCACCATCTTAGTTTTCTTCAGTGACAATGGCCCCAACAGCTATCGTTGGAATGCCGGCATGAAGGGACGCAAGGGCAGCACTGACGAAGGTGGTGTGAGATCACCCTTATTTATCAGTTGGCCTGGAAAAATTCCATCGGGCAAGCTGATTCCTCAGATATGCACTGCGGTGGATCTATTGCCAACACTCGCGGATCTGGCAGAAGTCCCACTGACAAAGCGGCAACCCTTGGATGGAGTCAGTTTGAAGCCGCTTTTGTCTGGAGAAAAAGTAAGTCTTGGCCCAAGAACTATTTTTTCGCATTGGTCGGGAATGATCAGCGCTCGTACCCAACAGTACCGCTTGGATGCCAAAGGCCATTTGTTTGACATGGTTGCAGACCCTGAACAAACACGCGATTTGTCGGCGCAAATGCCTGATGTCGCCATGCAGTTGTCCGCTCAGATTGATCAGTGGAAACAAGAGGTAATGGGAAGTCGCGTCAATCCACTCAGACCCTTCACGGTGGGACATCCCGATCGTCATGAAACAACCCTGCCCGCTCGAGACGGCGTTCCACGTGGTCAAGTGCGACGTTCGTCCAAGGCACCCAATTGCTCCTACTTCACCGGTTGGACAGACTCTGGGGATACCATTACTTGGAAGGTTGATGTGCTAGAAGCCGGGCGCTTTGCCGTAGACATGTACTACACTTGTCCCGAATCGTCAGTGGGGACCCAGATAGAACTGCAAATGGCCGATCATGTTATCAAGCAAAAGGTCATTGTTGCGAACAACCCACCATTGATTGGTAGCCAACAGGATCGAGTGCCGCGAACGACCGAGTCCTACGTGAAGGATTTTAAGCCCATGTCGCTTGGTGTCATGGAATTGCCCTCTGGTACTGGTTCGCTTACCCTGCGAGCGCCAGAAATTGTGGGTGCCGAGGGAGTGGATGTTAAGATGCTGGTACTGCGACGAGTGCCTTGAAGGTCATAAGCCATGCTGTCGATCGAACAAACGCGGCAACAACTGGTGTTAGAAACGCGGCGAATCGTACGGTCAGCGAATCGAACGATCCGCTGGTGCGCTGGCTTACGGTGGTTGACTGTAGTTCTGGCAACACTACTTGCTCTAGCCCTTTTTGATTGCCTGCTGCGACGCGAAGAGCTTGGAATGCGTTGGCTGCAGTTGTTGACTTGGTTGTGTGTAGCCAGCTATTGGGGTTATCGATGGCTTTTGCCTGCGTTGCGTTTTGCGGCGACGCCTATCGATTTGGCTAGATGGATCGAGCGGCAACGGCCCGTGCTAGCGGGGCAATTGTCAACGGTATTGGAGCTATCGCAGATTGATCCGCGTGATCATCGCTTTGGCAGCGGTAGCTTTCAGGAAGCGGCGCTGCAACAGTGGACTCAGTCGTCGCACGTGCAGTCCTGGCAGGCTCACGTTGATGCGACTCCGGTGCGCCGCTCCGCTTTGATGTTTCTGAGCGTTGTCTTGTTGGCAGGTTTATTCGGCATCGTTTGGCCAGTCGAAAGTGGATTGGCCTTTCGACGCACCCTCTTGCCCTGGGCATCCAATCGCTGGCCTCAGCAGGATCTACTGCAACTTCACCATTTGCCAGATGCCGTGGGGCATGGAGCGGTCGTTGCGCTTGAAATCACTGATACAAAACCGCCGCTACCCGATTTGGTTCAGGTGCAGTTGCGCTTTATGGATGCGGATCAGGCCGAACCTCTTGTGATCACCGCACAGCGTTTGGGTGATATCGCAGTTGCAAATTTGCCGCCACTCGGTCGTGACGGTCAGGTGCGAGCGATCGGTGGAGATG
>DAIRSD010000030.1:0-18143 GCA_036804625.1 Aureliella sp.
CCGTAGTCAAAGGTGGCTTGGTGAAGGATGGCAAAGGGCGTCTGGTGCTTTCCGCCATCAACTCCTATTCGGGTGACACGGAAGTGCGGCAAGGCCAATTGCGACTGAAACGGCCCAGCCTTCATTCAAAATCTCGAGTGCTACTGCATTCGGATGGCCGTCTGGGGCTAGATTATCAAGATGCTCCAGCCACGGTGCAATCCCTGTGGATCGATTCTGTGCAGCAACCTGCTGGACTGTGGGGCGCACCGGGCTCGAAGGCTCAGCACACCAGCCCGCTGATCCAAGGTCCAGGCCTGATAAAGGTCCTGCAAGGTCCCGACATCGATTTGATGGAACTAGCTAGGTCTCTTTAGGTTTCACCCTGGACATCCATTTTTATTGGACCACCTTGTCCCGCTCTACAAAGTCTGTGAACAGTTACAGAGATGTCTAATTGAAACACGGGGCAAAGCGTTCTACAATGGCGGCTTTCCGAAGCGGCTTGCCGCCTGCCAAGCAATATCTCTAGGACGATTTGCATGTTAGTTCTGTGCGTTCACCATTGGCGTTTGGCGTGTAGTCGACTTGTTGAGGTCCATTGGATGCGACGCTACTATCTCAATCATAACCTTGTCCTGACCATCTTATGTGACGCCGTCTTCACTAAGTTCTTGGCAAAAGGAAAGTCTAGCGCCAGTGAGCCAGGCGATCTGCCAGCGGGATCAGAATTGGACCTTGGGCGTCCAAGTCCGTTGCCGATGCCCAGTCAGACACCGATTGAAACCTATGAGAAGGAACTCTATCGTTTTTTGAACGATCGACAGTATGTGGCTTTGGGTTGGAAGGTCGACAAGAAAGTGCGTGACACGGGGCCCTATATCAAAGGGCAGTACTTTGGAACGCATCCAGCAGTGCGGATGTATTACTCGCCGGAAATTATCAAGTGGTTGCTGGGCGGTAGGCGAGATAAGATTCCTGACGGTGCTATGATCATCAAAGAGCAATTCCAAGAGCCAGCGGCAAGGCACGAGGGAAAGACCGAAGAAGAGAGCTGGGCTGGACTCAAATGTTGGACGGTGATGGTCAAGGACTCAAAGGGTGCTTACGACGGTTGGTTCTGGAGCTATCCCGGAAAAGGTCGCGATCCGGTGAACGAGCACGAGTCCGGGTATCCACACCCTGAGTCTGGATTTGGTCACTACTGCGTGCGTTGCCATGCATCGGCTACATCATCGGGTCCGATTCCTGAGTACAGCTTTGCCAGTCTAAGGAACATCGAAGGCTTTCCAGGTGAGACCGTTCTGTTTCGCGTCGACGACAGTTGGCGAGTCGAACCTGCGCCGCAGCCAACGAAGCCAGAGGCTGACTCGGCAGCGGCCGCAAGGTCAGAAGAATCTGTCGTTCAGGGCGCTGTAGGCAACGTGACTCAGGCATCTGCCGAAAATGATAATGGTCAGGTGGAGACCGCTGAAGTCTCACTGGGCAATCACCCAGCATGCATGTATCTGCCTGGGGCAAAGGCCTGTGTCCCTCAGTTGAGCGAAGATTTCTTAGCCCTTTTTCCTTCGATACCAAGACAGGATCGAAGTTCGGTGCTGAAGATTCCTTCGGTCAGCTACGACTGGGCGGTCAGGGCGCCACGCGACAAAGTGGCCGGGCAAGGTTTTGTGACCTCAAATCAATGTATGCACTGCCATGCGGCGCTATCAAGCGAATTGGGGCCGTCGATGATTCACTATACCACCGACCAGCATGGTTATGGAAAACCAGGTTGGGATTACTCGCCCTACGGCGAGTGGCGTTGGACGCCGATGGGATTGGCAGGTCGAGATCCCATTTTTTACGCACAAATGGAGCTGGAGCACGCATTGATGCAGCGCGACTTTGGTAGCGATCCTAAACAACTGGCCGAAGTCCAAAGCAGTTTGACAGAAACATGTCTTCGCTGTCACGGAGTCATGGGCAAGCATCAGTGGGATATGGATCATAACGCTGACAAGTCTACGCCGCACACCGCCTTTAGTCTGGACAAGGTTTATGCAACGGCTGGACGTCATGAGATGCCAGGAGATAATCATTCGCATTATGGCGCGCTAGCTCGAGATGGTATCAGTTGTACCGTTTGCCATCGCATGCAGCCACGTGTTCAGCCCGAAGGCGACCAGCGTTCGGCGTTGCAGTTCTTCTTGGAGACTTCGATCACAGGCAACATGACCTTTGGTCCAACCAACGAACTTTATGGACCTTTTAAAGATAATGAGATTTCACCGTTTGCCATGGAGCATGCTATTGGGTTTACTCCAAAGCACAATCCTTATCTCAAGTCGTCTCAGATGTGCGGTACATGTCACACTATCAGTTTGCCAGTGGTCGACAAACCGCTCCAGCAAGGTGCTGCTGTAGGTGAATTGGCGCAGTCGCAGCCGATCGAGCTATTCCGAAAGTTTAAGCACCACGTCGAGCAGGCTACCTACTTGGAATGGCTCAATAGCGACTACGAAAATGAATACAACGCCAACAATCCAAACGGAAAGAGTTGCCAAGACTGCCACATGGCGCGTCAGTTGCATGATTCTGAGCGGGGTATCGCGCTAGATCGATTGAAAACTAGAATGGCGATCATTCAAGACTTGACCTACCCCGAGGCGGAGAATCTGGCGCCGCACGAGAAACTGAATGTTCGCGTTCGCGAGGAAGGTTATGCACGGCATAATTTTTCAGGATTGAATGCCTTTCTCCTAGAGATGTTTCGACAATTCGAAGACATTCTGGGTGTGCCAAGGCAAGCCTATATGACTGGGGCCGAGAAGATTGACTACTCGATTACCAATATTGTTCAAAATGCGCGCCAGCATACGGCTGACCTTAAGCTGGAGTCTCGAATCAAGGGTGATCAGCTTGCAGCGAGAGTCACTTTGGTGAATAAAGCTGGGCATCGTTTTCCAAGCGGAGTAGGCTTTCGTCGAGCCTTCTTGGAATTGCTAGTTTTGGACGAATCCAAGCAGGGACAGGATGCTATCGTATGGTCCTCTGGTCGTACTAACGCTCAAGGGGTTCTGCTAGGGCAAGATGGCGAACCGCTGGTCACTGAGTTTTTTGACCTGTCGAGTTCTGGGCAACCTCAATGCCAGCCTCACCACGCAGTTATCACCTCGCCGAATCAGGTGCAGATTTATGAACACTAGTTCAAAGATGCAAAGCATCAGTTCACCACCAGTTTTGTACGGGGATACGAGATGGTCAAAGACAATCGTTTGTTGCCCAAAGGCTGGTCTCGCGAAGGCCGTCATCCGGATCTCAGGGGCGAGTTCCTTGCGGCGACACTTCCGTTGGGAGGTGCCCTGGAGGATCCAAAGTATCTGGACGGAAGCGGTTCGGACGAAACGAGCTATCGCATTCAGATACCCACGGGTATTGATCCTGCAAATTTGAGCGTCAAAGCGACTCTGTACTACCAGGCGATTCCTCCCTATTTCCTAAAGGCGTTGTTTGAGGGAGCACCGGACGGTCAGGCAACTCGTCGCCTGCATTACCTGTGCAGTAATTTGCGATTAGAAGGCACTCCCATTGAAGATTGGAAGTTGAGGCTTGACTCTCAACAGGAGACACCTGAACGATAATCAGATAATTTGCACAGTACTTCAACGGATTTCGTAATCGTTCACGGAGTAAGCCGTTGCTGAATGATAGTTTAAGTTTAAGTTTAAGTTGAAGTCTAAACATAAACTTAAACCTAAACTTGTACTTAAACCCAGGCCGAAACATCACTGATGTGTCCTAATTACTCTAACAATTCTGTGAACGGTTACCGGATCCTAAGCATCGGGCAAGCGATAAGCGACTGAATGTCTACAACTCAGAGTTATGAAACTGTGAAACCTTCAAGCCAGCAGAATGACTGCCTGCGCAGTCGGTATGAGCGGGTGCGACAATTCACAGATTATCTATGCCAGCCCTTGGCAACCGAAGACTATGTAATTCAGTCCATGCCGGATGTAAGTCCTACTCGGTGGCACTTGGCTCACACGACTTGGTTCTTTGAGACGTTTGTGCTGAAGGCGTTTAGTCCGAATTACCGATCGATCAACCAGCAATACGAATACCTATTCAATTCTTACTACAACTCGGTTGGTCAACAATTTGCTCGTCCCAACCGTGGATTGCTCTCACGGCCAACGGTTGCCGAGATCAAGCAGTATCGACACAGCGTAGATCAACTGGTAGGTGAATTGCTGGAAGATCCGCAGGCAATGGCTAACTCTCGTATTGCCGAGGTCATGGAGTTGGGAATCCAGCATGAGCAGCAGCATCAGGAGTTGATGTTGACGGATATCAAGCATGTCTTCTCGTGCAATCCGCTACTGCCCGCTTATTGTCTCGGCAGCTCATCAACTTCATCGAAAAAGGATGCTGATGGCGGTCTGAAGGACGAGTTCACTAGCGTTCCTGGCGCGAGGAGACTCGTGTCAGTTGGCGATGCCACGGATCATTTTGTCTTTGATAACGAACGTCCGAGGCACCAGGTATATTTGCAGCCGTTTCAACTGCATACTAGGTTGATCACTAACGCACAGTACCTTCAGTTCATCAAGGATGGAGGGTATCAACGTCCGGAATTATGGCTGTCGCTAGGATGGCAGGCGGTCCAGCGCGAAAGCTGGAAAGCACCACTCTATTGGTTTGAAGTCGACGGAACTTGGCGTTATTTTACGTTGAGTGGAGCGATGCCAATCGATTTGAGTCAGCCTGTATGCCACGTCAGTTTCTTCGAAGCAGACGCATACGCGCGGTGGCGAGGATGTCGATTGCCGCTGGAATCAGAATGGGAAGTGATTGCTGCCGAACAACCGGTCGCAGGGAATTTTGTCGAGTCGGGAATTTACCAACCCACGGCTGCCGGACTGGGAGTACAGGTGCAGCAACTTTTTGGTGATGTCTGGGAATGGACAGCAAGTCCCTATGTACCCTACCCTGGCTATGCCCCAGCGGCTGGAGCGTTGGGCGAGTACAATGGCAAATTTATGTGCAATCAGTATGTGCTGCGTGGCGGATCGTGCGTCAGTTCCGTCTCGCACTTGCGTGCCACCTATCGCAATTTTTTTCCTCCAGAGGCTCGCTGGCAGTTTACAGGAATTCGATTGGCAGAGGATGATGCCTGAAACTATTAAAGAAGACTTGGCGGTAACTCCCATTCAAATTCAGAATCTGACGGTTCAATATGGATCGTTGGTTGCTCTACGTGATGTGACGCTTACGTTTGAATCGGGGCGTCGCTATGCGCTGGTGGGGCAGAGTGGTTGTGGAAAGTCTACTTTACTACGCGCTGTGTGTGGATTGGTGGAACCTGAGTCGGGCAGTGTCACTTTGGGAGACCGAAGGTTGGATGGCCATAATCTCAATCAGCTTCGACGACGGATTGGGTATGTGATTCAGGAAGGTGGCCTGTTTCCACACATGACAGCTTGGCAAAACGTCACACTGATGGCTAGGCATTTGCGATGGCCGACCGACCGAATTAACGCAGCAGTCAATCGACTGGCGGAGATCACACAATTGAGTGTGGATCAACTACGTCGGTATCCTACTGAGCTATCTGGAGGACAGCGGCAACGTGTGGGAATCATGCGCGCACTAATGCTAGATCCTGACATTCTGTTGATGGATGAGCCGCTTGGCGCATTGGACCCAATCATTCGCCGTAGATTGCAAGATGATATTAAACAGATTGTCAGTAGTTTGAATAAGACGGTAGTCTTGGTCACTCACGATTTGGCGGAAGCGGCCTACTTGTGTCAACAGATGGTTCTGATGTGTGATGGGCAGGTTGTACAAATTGGTACTTTAGACGAATTTCATCGGCATCCAGCGTCAACTTTTGTCCATGACTTTATTGAAGCGCATCGACCTTTGGAAGTGGGAGCCGTAACGCAGTGAGGTACTATCTTTTCTGGGCCGGTTGCCTGTTGGTCTTAGCGATCATCCCTTGGCGTTGGGACGCCGCGGAACTGAAGGTTGGCTCCAAAGCCTTCACTGAAGGCGTTATCTTGGGCGAACTGCTGCAACAACTGTCTTTGGACGCGGGATTTCCGGCTGAACACTTGCGGCATTTGGGTGGCAGTCGGCTGGTCTTTCAAGCGCTCAAGCAGCAAGATATCGTTGCATACATCGAGTACACAGGAACTATCGATCAGGAGTTATTGGCCGACACTCCTATTGCCACCGACAAACAGCGTGCAGAAGCGTTGGCTGAACATGGGATCATGATCAGCCCTTCCCTGGGATTCAATAACACTTACGCGATCGCCATGCGGCGCCAGCAGGCGGAGCAGTTGGGAATTGTCAGTATCTCTGATTTGGCGCGGCATCGATTATTGAAATATGGATTGAGCAACGAGTTTATCGATCGTGGCGACGGTTGGCCGGCTTTGAGTCAGCGATATGCGCTGCCGACGGAACACGTATTTGGATTGGACCATGATTTAGCTTACCGACAATTGCGAGCTGGCGAAATTGATGTCATGGATGCCTATGTGACCGACGCGCGTATTGATCCGGCAGAGCTTATCCTTTTACAGGATGACAAGAAGCATTTTCCTGAATACTCGGCTGTCATCCTGTACTCTAGCCAAATGGCCGAGCGATATCCGCAGCTAGTTACAGCCTGGCAGAGATTGATTGGACAAGTTGACGAAGATGCCATGCGGCAGATGAATGGAGAAGTTGAATTCAACCATTTGGACGAGTCCCAGGTAGCTGCTAATTTTCTAAAGGAACGATTGCAGATCGTCTACCAGCCTCCCGTGCAAACGCGCAGCCAACGAGTGGTCCAGCATATTCTGGAGCATCTGGATCTTGTGCGCCGGTCTCTGTTGCCCGCAATTCTGATCGCCATTCCGCTAGGAGTCATCGCATTTCATTGGCGATTGTTGGGACAAACGATTCTGGGGATCACCAGTATCGTGCAGACGATTCCCGCTTTAGCATTGCTGGTGATGTTGATTCCGGTCTCCAATTGGTTGGGGGCCTCCAGCGTCGGCCGAGGATCGATTACGGCGGTACTGGCGTTGTTCCTTTACAGTTTGTTGCCGGTGGTTCGCAATACCTTTGCTGGCCTAAATGATGTACCTGCCTTCTACCGCGACTCGGCACAGGCTTTAGGTTTATCGTCGTTTTGGCGATTGAGCTACGTGGAACTGCCACTGGCAACTCGCAGTGTTCTTGCAGGCATCAAGACGGCAGCCGTGCTGAATATTGGCTATGCAACGCTTGGCGCCTTGATCGGTGCAGGAGGTCTTGGACAACCGATTTTGACCGGCATTCGCTTGAACCGCTTTGACTTAATACTAGAAGGTGCGCTTCCTGCCGCGTTGCTTGCTTTGGCCGCTCAAGCAATGTTTGAACTTCTTGAGCGTCGCGTACTTTCCAAGGGCTTGAAATAAGCACCCACGCACAAGTTTTCTGATGTTTGAAGAACCGTGGCTAACGCCAAGACGGCTAATGATACAGTAAAACTTGAGCTAAGCTGTTTAAGCAAATTGATTAGGGTTGATTCGGTGTGGCTGGGTTGAGAGTCACTTGGGTGTCAGGTCCTGAGGCCATGAGTGACTGCGCAGCGGCCGCGTTTTCTCGCCACCATAACTCTGCTTCAAACAGAGTCCAAGCGTTGATCGGCTGAACGTTCTCCAATTCTCTTAGCAGATCAAGAGCTGATTGAGGTCGTTGACTTGGCAGTTTGGCTAGACAACTCATGACGGTTTGGCTGAGCGACGGAGCTATCGGATTGCGAGAAACGTCGGATAATTCTCTGGGGTGTTCTCGAACGTGCTTCAAGCAGATCTCTAGTGGATTATTTCCCAAAAAGGGAGGCTGTCCTGTTAGCAAAAAATAAGCCAAGCAGCCAAGCGAGTACAAATCGCTTCGCGGGTCCACTTCGTCAGGCGATTGTGACGCTTCGGGCGACATGTACTGTGGTGTGCCCGCAACGCAGCCATCGACGGTTAGCGTGACAGTTGCATTGCTGGCTACGCTGCGGACCAGTCCAAAGTCCAGCACTTTGACATAGTCGGCTCTTCCTCCGCGCCTGCTGATCATCACGTTGGAAGGTTTGATGTCGCGATGCACCAGACCCAGTCCGTGAGCCTCGGAAAGCGATTCGCAAATCTGTCTCAGGATCATCACTGTTCGACCGTCTGGCAGAGGGCCAAATTGTCGAACCAGATTGGACAGATTCAATCCATGCAGCAACTCCATGGCATAGTAGAACGTGCCATCCGGCGATCGGCCGTAATCAAAAATCCGTACCGTATGAGGATTGTTCAGTTGACTGGCTGCTTGTACTTCGCGCTGGAAACGAATGGTCGCAGTAGTGTCGTCCGGTCCCGAGCGGCAGATTTTCACGGCTGTTTCGCGGCGAAGGGTACTGTGATGTGCGCGATATACTTCCCCCATGCCGCCCTGGCCTATTTTTTCCAACAGCTCGTATTGGCCCATCTTTTCCAGCTTTCTTTCGGTACTCTTCAATCGACTAAGTACGGTGCGTGAAAGTTTGGCTTCAAACAAAAAACCGAAAAATGCGATCGCCAGCAGTGCCAGTAAGCTCCATAACCCGCTCTGCAATTCCCGAGTTGCCGCGTAGGCTTGTTCGTGACTGATTTCAGTGATCAAGCCAAAGCGGTATTCGGGCAACCATCGCACGCCACCAACTACGTCAATTCCACAATAGTTCCGATAGGGCTGGGCAAGTATGCGGATGTTGGAATCGGAAGTGGAGGCGGCCAAAGCCAATTCGGCTGCAGCGCGCGTAAGCGGTCGTTCTTGGTTGGACTGCAACTGGGCACGATCTAGCAGCGGTTGCTGGCCGGGATCCGTGATGGGCACGTTCAGTGGGGCGCTTAGGGATTCGTCGAGCAGTCCTAGGGATCGAAGCTGAGGTTCATAAATACTAGGCGAAAGCATGATCGCCTGGGCGCTCGCCGCGTAGGTTTCGCCCCACTGGAAATCATTCCTGACGGGAAAAAGTCGCCTAAAGCTGTTTGCCGCATCCGCAGCAAATCCTACGGATCCGACCACTTGTTGTTGAGCATTCTCCACGGGAGCGATCACGTAGATGTTCGGAGTCCTGGTCTGATCGCGATTCGCTTCGGCACCATTTGCAGGATGGACTGTGTCGTGCCTGTTGGATGGATCAGGCGGGATAACCACCGTTCTTCCTCCAGCTACCATCTCAAAGTATTCCGCCCACTGAAGCGGGCAATGTTTGTCCACCATGTCCCTGTCCGAACTAACAATACATCGCCCGGTCGGATCAAATAACATGTAGTGGCTGGCCTGCAAGTGCGTTTGAGTTAGCTGCAGAGAATCGGCTACTGAGGCGGACAATTCCAATGGATCTGTTTGGTCCGATTCGACCGATGGCCAGTCGGACAGTAGAGCAGCCAACTGATCCTGTACAGCACGCTGATTGACGAACTGAGCCGCAACGCTCTGCTGTGCTGCAAACCAAACGCGAGCCGCGTGATGGCTGGCTTCTAGTGTTGAAGTCAGTCCATCGCGAATTTGTCTTTCGACAGTTGTGGTGATTGTATGCTGAGTCCACCAGGCAAGCGCCAACACCGCAACGACCAGCAGCAAGGCGACAAGCCAAAACCAACTGCGTACCAGCCAATTGGGGCGGCCAGCGGCTGATGGGATCGTCTGAGATTGCTCTGCCAATTTCTCCATCGGATTCCCACCGCCCATGCAACTTGCCAACTAAGCCGATAATTCTACCAGAGGTCGACTGACCGGTGACCGGGGGTGGGTCGCTACTGGCTTAAAACTTGCTGACATTGGTATAGAATGTTCGGCCCGTTTCGTGAAACTAGTCGAGCGCTTATAATAAGCCGTTTTGACGTATGTTGAGCGATTGGCAGAAAGACAATACGGATGGAATTTGGGAGTTCAGGCAGCAATTCTCGGGCAAAGATCCTGGATCAGTTGCGTCGCCAGATCGTACCGGGGGTCAATTTGCCCGAGGTGGTTGAGGGGCCTTGGATTACCTACCTTGATCCGGTCGAAAAATTCGTCGAGATGGTCCGTTTTGCGGGTGGAGCCTGTGAAGTGGTTTCAGATGTGGCAGCGATCAACACCGCGCTGCGATCGATAAGCACTTTTCAGCAAGCAGCGCAGGTATTTTCCGCAGTGCCCGGAATTCAAGGCAATGTGGAAATGACCAAGGTTCAAGATGCTCATGAACTGGAGAACTTGGACTTTGTAGTTTACCCAGGGCAACTTGCTGTCGCCGAGAACGGCGCGGTTTGGCTAAGTGATCGAGACCTTAGGCACCGAGTCTGTTTTTTTATTACTCAGTTTTTGGTTCTTGTCGTTCGTCGGGAACAGATTGTTCATAACATGCACCAGGCGTATGCACTTGCCAAGCCGCCACAGCCCGGCTTTGGGCTATTCTTGGCTGGCCCCAGTAAGACAGCGGATATCGAGCAGTCATTAGTGATTGGCGCTCATGGCTGTCGTGAACTTCAGGTTTTTGTCTTGTAAGGAAGTTAGCATACAGATGTCGGGCAACTCAACAACAGTTGGCGGTGTGGATAAGAGTGGTGATCGTGTGCGTGACATGTTTGCGCAGATCGCACCACGTTATGACTTGATGAACCACGTTCTGTCGCTGGGCATCGACATCCGGTGGCGGCAAAAGGTTGTCAATCGACTTCCTCTGAATGGGGAGCTTCCCATCTTGGACTGCTGCACGGGGACAGGTGATTTGGCTTTGATGTTGGCCAAGAAGATTGCTGGGCGAGTTGAGGTCGTGGGGTCAGACTTCTGTGGTCAGATGTTAGAAGTTGCAAGGCAAAAACATCAGCGTGTCGCTTCGTCGTTGCCTGTGAGATTCTTGGAAGCCGATTCGCAGCATTTGCCGTTCGCAGACAATGCGTTTCAAGCAGTGACCGTAGCGTTTGGATTACGAAATGTCCAGGACACCGATCGTGGGCTCCAGGAGATGACTCGCGTTTGTGCTCCAGGCGGCCAAGTGGCAGTGCTCGAGTTTTCGCATCCGACCAGTCCGGGTCTCAAGCAGTTGTACCAGTTCTACTTCCGACAAATCCTTCCACGAATAGGACAAAGTATCGCCAAGAACTCACACAGTGCTTATGACTACCTTCCCAGCAGCGTCATTGAGTTTCCAAGCGGTTCAGCGCTAGCACAGCGCATGGCAGCCAACGGACTTGTTCGAGTGGAAATGTTTCCATATACCATGGGAGTGGCCACTTTGTACTTGGCCGAAAAGCCACGTTGACGAGCCGGGTCGTTGTCGCGGTTCATGGACTAGCCAGCGGTGCGTCGAGCATGCAGTGAGCGGTCGGGCGACTGGTATAGCGCTGGTTCATCGGTTCCATCGCCGTTAAAATCACCCACGATTACCTTTCCTTGGCTTGACTCAAGCATAAAGACTTGGTCGGTCGCATCGAAGCGGCCATTTCGATTGCTGTCCACCAAGACTTGATTGCCTCGGACGATGGCAAGTTCATCGACGCCGTCGCCATTGAAGTCGCCGACAAGCGGCTGGTCACCTGGTTGGCCAAGTTCAACAAACTGATCAGGCTTACCATTTCCGGTAGTATCCAAACTCCATTTGCCGTCACGGAAGGTGCCAACGGTGGAGACTCCATCGCCGTTGAAGTCACCTGACACGGCGATGTCTCGTCCAGCGCCCAAACGGAAGACGTGATCAATTACGTCCGCTCTGGCATTGCCATCGCGGCTTGGCTGCATCAGTCTTGGTGCATCAGGAGTTTCATCGCGATGGCGCGGTACGTTCTTTGGACGCTTGGTCTGAACGAAATTCTCAGGGTCCGGCATTCCAGGTTCGGCGGCAATAGCACGATCATCGCCATTCCACTTGCGACCAAAGATACCGATGTCATCTTTGCCGTCGCCATCCCAATCGCCAACGACGGGTTGATCTGATTTGATACCTAGCCTTAACCAGATATCATGTTCATCCCACCTACCATTGGCGTTGATATCGATGAACCATTCGCCGCTCAAGAATAGTGCCAGTTCATCGTAGCCGTCGCCGTTAAAATCACCCATCAATGGTGTGGCTTCAGGAACGTAGAACACGGAGCTTTCTTGCGGTGCTAGTTTGTTGTTGGTCGTGCTAATGTGCCGATAGTGACTTGACTTCATGCCTCGTACCGTCCAAGTGCGGAAGTCCAGGTATTCTGCCTGATCCTGGACCGTATCGGACGAAACTACCTCGCCAGTTCGCGCTCCACGTGGATAGCCACCGTTGACTACGCTCAGGTGCCAAGTCATCTCAGGCAGGTGTCCCCCGCCAACGATCAGTGGCAACGGAGACCATGTGATCGGTTGCCACAAAATGGGTTGAATCCCAGGAAACGTTTCTCTGCCATCGTTTGGACGCTCAAAATTTACTGATGGCGGCGGCGGTGGGGTAGGTGGCGGTATCAACTGCACCTTCAATTCGCTGAAGTTGTTTTCCTGCGAATGCTCACCGGACTGCACGCTAACGCCCACGATCGCGTCCATCAATTCATCAACTTCAAGCTGACTTAATCCTGCTGTCTGGTTTCCAACTTGCTGCAGGAATGCGACTAACTGATCAGGGCTTAGCAGCGTCCGCCCTCCCGTTGTGCCAGGTGTGTCGATCCAGTCGGTAAAGTCGGCAGGCTGAATCTCTAGCAAATGGTAGGTGCCCGCTGGCAGTCCAGCAAACTCGTAGTATCCATTTGCGTCAGTAACGGTTTCGATGAATTGACCCGTGTAGATGCCAGGTAGGGCAAGTGACGCTGGCGCGGGCTGTCCGTTGGGTAAGTAGAGCCGAACAACGACACCAGAAAGCGGTGTATCGTCAGCGGTTCGCTGGCCATTGTACGTTGGGTCTGTGCGATCGGGTAAATCACCAAAGGCACTCTTGAAAACCGGGCCGTCTTGAAAAACGTACCCTGACAACTTTGCTGGCTCGCGCTCACAGAAGTTGTACTCGATCAATGTCGCGCCCGGCGCGATGGTGATTGACGAAATGAGATCCTGCAGTGAGTCGTCACCGCCAGCCGAGCCAGCCTTTTGTCCGCCCTGAAGATAGCCTGACGGCTGAGTTTGACGTACGGAATAGTTGCCGGGTCTTAAGCCCCCGAAGCTGTAAAGGCCACGGGCATCAGTCACAGTGGTGGCCACCACCCAGCCGGTTTGATCCAATAAAGTAACCGTCACTCCGGAAATCGGAGGCTCCTCTTGATCAAAGGTACAATCGGCGTCTCGGTCTACAAATACGTATCCAGAAAGCGAACTTGGTGGTAGTTCACAGAAATCGTAGTCCACAAGATTAGAGCCGGGCAAAATGTCTATCGCGGAAATCAAGTCGGCCATACTTGTATCACCTCCACCGCTGCCTGCTCGCTGGCCACCTTGGAAATATCCTGCTGGCTGAATCTCTCGCACTGAGTATTTTCCAGCCGTCAAATTTTCGAAACGGTATTTGCCCTCCGAATCGGTCAGCGGTGTAGAAACGATGGTTCCACTTTGATCCAGCAGCTCGACTCGCACTCCAGGCAGTGGCATTTCGCCCAAAGCGTCTACAATACAATTGCCGTTGATGTCTACGATGACTCGACCTTGAATGCTGCCTAGCAACAACTCGCCAAAGTCGTAGTTAACACCTTTGACCCCTGAACCCAAAGATATGGTATGGATGACATCACCAGTAGAATCAGTTAGTCCGCCTTCGGAACCGGCTGATGCTTGTCCTGGCGAATATCCATCAGGTGTCGTTTCGGTCACACGGTAGATACCGGGACGCAGATTATCAACTTCGTAGAACCCAAGTTCATTGGTGCGAGTCGTACCAACCAATTGGCCAGATTCATTCCACAATTGCACTAGCACGTTGGGCAGGGGCGTCTCACCAGTTTCGCGCCGTCCATTATTGTTTTGATCAAAATAGACGTGCCCACTTATCTCGGCGGGTACCAAATCGCAGAAGTCGTAATTGATTGCGTCATCACCACCACCCAAGATGATCTGAGTGATGTTGTTGGGGTCTGTAACGTTGCCTCCAATCGATCCCTGTCGCGCGCCTCCGTCGATTCGACCTTCTAAATTGGTTTGCCGTAGGCGATAATTGCCAGCTCGTAAATTTTCAAAGCTGTAGGTGCCGTCTGTGGCCGAACGTGTCTGCGCGATGACTTCACCCGCGCTGTTGAGCAGTTCGATAAGCACATTGGCTTGAGGAGCCTTCTGCGAGTTGACGCTGAAGCAGTCCATCCCGCTGATGACGTAACATACGTGGCCGCTTAGACGATTGGGTCTGTTCTCAGCAAAATTGAGTTCGATCGCATGCGAATCGCCCAGTTCTACAGCGATTTGGGTCAGTATATCTGGATTGCCTGGGACTAGACTACCCACAGGCGTGCCTATTGTTAGACGTCCCGTCTTGGCACCCACGCTGTAGTAGCCATCGGGTTGTGTTTGTCGTACTTCGTAGACGCCTGGTTGCAAGCCCAGTTCGGTTCCAAAGCTGTACTGGCCTTGGCTATTCGTCAGTGTGTTGTGTCCGGTCGAAACGTATTGCAAGCCTTGCAAAACGAACAGTTCCATGCGGACCCCCGCCAAGACTTGTTCGCCTGGATCAAGATTTAAGTCTTCGTCACTATCGACCCACACCTTTCCCGCCACCGAAATCGGCTTGGGAAGTTGCTTCAGCTTCAGCCCGACGCCTGTGGTGCGGTCGCGTAAGCCATTAAAATCATCACGCGGTAGCGGAAGCTCCAGCGGGTCCAGGACTCGATCATAGAAATTCAGGAAAGTTTCCGTACCGCCAACGTCTTGATAGTGGGGAGCGGTGAACTGGGCGGTGAACTTGGTTCCCTGGAATTCGATACCAGACGTGATCGGGTCGATACCGTCGTTAATGCGATCTTGGTTCGTTTCGCCCGGCGTTAGATGGACAACTTCATCGACATCGATGGAAAATACCAGGCGGTCACCGGCAACAAAGTTGGTAAACTCCAGGATCAGTTGGCTGGAACCATCGTCTACCGTTGCACGCACCGAAGCGTTTGGATCTTTGGGCTGTAGTTCGACGATGCAGAAAGGATGAAATCCATCGGCCCCTAGCCCACCGGCCTGTGTATCAAATATCAAGTCACCTCGGCTTAAGCCGCTCTCGTACAGGTCAGCGTTCATGACGATGCGACGAAGCTGAGTGTTCGCGGCGCCTCCGTCGAAGGTGATGTAGAATTTGTCGGGATCGACATCGGAACCGGCGTCTTTTTCAGCATAGACAGCACCGACGCGAATGTCGGCTGCCATCAATTGTCTTGCTTCCAATTGTTCGACACGGATCGAACGATTGCGACGACCATTTCCGCAGGCTGTTCGTTGTCTTAAGTGCGCACCCGCCTTGGGCACTCGAACCGGTTGTCCGGTCTGAGCAGCAACTGGAAGGGCGTTTGAGTTGCCTGCCCAGCCCATGAGCCGTTGTAGTGTACGTGTAATTTGCAAAGTTCGCCTCCACGAAACAGGCCGCGACTAGGACTCTCGAACGTCCCTTGGTTGCCCTGAGCGTATACTCCAGCCTTGTATTAATGCCGCTGACACTCAATTAGAGTGATTAGCGAATCCTAAGTTGTGTGTCCATCTTGATAGGTGTAGTCGATGTGGGGATGCTCTTGGTGGAGCGCATCTCCTCCAATTCCACTAGATTCCAAATTCGCACCGTTGTATCAAACGATCCGCTAGCTAATTGTTCACCACACGGTGCCATGACTGCAACGGTTCCTTGATGCCCGGACATCTCGGCGATCACCGTAGACGACGGTGCGTCGTACAGCCGGATTTTGTTGTCTGCTCCAGCCACCGCCAGGACTTGATCATTGACCAGGCACAATGCCATCATCTTGGACAAAGCCAGTTCCTGGTTCCACAACACGGCTTGCTCAGCAATGTTGTAACGAACCACACGTCGATCTTCACCTGCGCTGGTGATCCAGTTTCCGTCAGCCGAAAAGGCGGCGGTGTGAATTCTCATTTGATGCTGACGGTATTGCGCCAACTGCTCGCCAGAGTTTGCGTCCCAGACCAGGATCTCGCCATCGCGGCTTCCCGAAAGCAGTCGACTGCCGTCGGGACTGAATTGAACACAGCGTTGGTCTTGGCTGTTGCACTTCAGCCGGTGAACATACTGTCCTTCAGACAAATCGTACAACAATACTTCGTCCGAAAACCCGCCGATTGCTAGCAGTTGCTTTTGAGATGAAACACTGATAGACCGAATAGCATATGGCACAATGGCTAGCTCTTCAGACTCGAGCGGGAAATCGTATTTCCACCTGAGTACTTTTCCGTCGTGGCCAGCGGAATACAGTTCGGGTACTTGAGACCCATTGGGTTCCGATAGATTCGGATAAACGAACATCAGCGACTGAATCCAGTCTTGGTGTCCAATGACGGTCTGAATTGTCTTGCCGCTTTGAGCCTCGATGATTCGAATTGCATGGTCATCGCCAGCCACGGCCAAATACTGGCCATCTCTGGAGCCAGCTATAGCGGATATGACTGGCGGTGTGGTGGCATCCTTTAGCTTCTCAAAAAGAATTTCTTGAGACTGCATCTCTTTGAATGCATTTGCGTTATTGGCGCTGGTTAAGTTGACCGGACGCCCTGAAACCTGCCCTTGGGCGATCGCGTCGCAGAAACAGACCAGCACCACCAGCAGGAGAGCTGGCTTGGAATTAAACCGAACGATTGTCTGCAAAGTCATTGGCAATACCAATCCGTGGTTAGCCTTGAAAAAATCCTGTTTGTGACGGCTTGCATACTTCTTCTCAGGTTGTTTCAATCAAAGTTCGGCCAGCTAGCCAGTGACTCCGCCTGGAAAACCGGCAAGCGCTCACTTCCAATATCGGTGTTTCCTACTGCAATCTAAATCTGATTTGTTAAACTCTGCTGTTAAGGTGGTTTGTATCGTCCGCCTAGGTTATTCCTACAACGGCTATTCCGCATAAGGCTAGCAATGCAACTGCGCGCAAAATGGAACCTGATATCCCTTCTGGCCTATTGGGCGTTCACTGTAACTGGTCAAACCACAACGGTGGGCCAGAGCGTTTTATCCGATAAACCGCCCGAGCTGACGATTGGCCAGTTCACGCCTCATCCGCAAGCGGTGCTTCATACGACAAACTTGACGCATGCTCGTTTTCCGGTGGTGGATGTACATTCCCATTTCGGATTGCGTTTGAAACATGACCGTCAGCAGCTCGCCGGTTTTGTCGAATTGATGGATCGCAATCAGATCGCAGTTTGTGTCAGTCTGGATGGTCTGTTGGGCGACCAGTTGGTACAGCACACTGAGTACTTATGGGCTCAGCATCGAGAACGCTTTGTGATCTTTGTTCATTTAGATTGGCAAGGCCGAGGAGGCAAGGATGATCCGGCAAGTTGGGACTGCAATCAGTCAGATTTTGCGCGACGCACAGTGATTCAGCTCGAAGCCGCCCATCAGCGAGGCATCTCGGGGCTGAAGGTGTTTAAGTCGTTGGGCTTACAATACCGTCAAGCCGATGGCAAATTGATCGCCGTGGACGATCCGCGATTTGATCCAATTTGGAGTGCTTGCGGGCGATTGGGATTGCCTGTGCTGATTCACACGGCTGACCCTAGCGCTTTCTTTTAACCGCTGACGCCCAGCAACGAACGCTACGAGGAGCTTTCACGCCACCCTGACTGGCATTTTCCGCCGGATCGATTCCCATCGCGTGCCGAACTTCATGCGGCTCGTGAACGCCTGTTCGAGCGGCATCGACAGACAACCTTTATCGCAGCGCATTTTGGCAATGACGCCGAAGATTTGTCAGAAACCGCCAGGATCTTAGAATCGCATCCAAACGTAGTTGTCGACTTCGCATCGCGCATCAGCGAACTGGGACGTCAGCCCTATTCAGCGCGCGAGTTCTTTCTGAAATATGCGGATCGAATCCTATTTGCAACGGATGGCCCGTGGCCCGAGCAGCGATATCACTATTACTGGCGTTTCTTGGAAACCCGAGACGAATATTTTCCATACTCAGAAAAAGAAATTCCGCCGCAAGGGCGATGGCGAATCTACGGCATTGACTTGCCCGATCAGGTATTGGAACAAATTAATC
>DAIRSD010000031.1:0-17988 GCA_036804625.1 Aureliella sp.
AACCAATTCGCTTTGCAGCGCCCCATCAAAAGCGCGATAGGTAAAGCTATACGTTTGTCGGGAAACACCGTTATGCCGATAGGTAAACGCTCCGTTGGGACTTAGGCTAAATTGCGTCGCGTTTTGGGGCCCACTGACCAAAATTGCGGTCAGTGGTTGACCTTCTGCATCTGTGTCGTTTGCCAATACTCCCTGGCTTGCATTGACGCTTAAGGTTGAATTTTGTGGCACTCGGTAGCCGTCTGGCCTGCCGACAGGCGGCTCGTTCACATTGGCAATGGTCAATGTAACTGCCCCGGTAACACTTTGATTCGTACTATCGGTTGCGCGAACCACCACACTACCGGTACCAAATTGGTTTGGCTGTAAAGTCAGATTCAGAACACCATCAACAACAGTCGCTGACACCAAAGCAGGATTGGAGTTGCCCACTATCTCGTAAGTCAAGACATCCCCGTTGGTTTCAACGTCAGGATCGAAGAAGTGATCTGGACTGAGCGTTATACCTGGAATGATCGAGTTCTTATTGACGCTAATAGATGGCAAAGGATTGACCAGGCGTGGCGAGTCGCTGACTGGCGTGACGGTTAGCGTCAAAGTGTCTCGCACTGTTAAACCGGCGATATCTTTGGCTTCAACAATAATCGATGTTTGCCCGTTTTGGTCCGGCAGTGGCTCGATGCGAAGCGAACTGCCCACCACGGAAACCTGTACCAATCCCGCGTTGCTTTGACTGATCACTTGGAAAGACAAGGCATCATCGGCTACAGCGATATCATGATCACCAAAGACTGCATTCAGATTGATAAGGCTAGCAGCGGAATCCTCCAAAATCTCGCGCGTCCCCAATGCGTTCTGTACGAACGGCGCATCGTTGATGTTTTCTATGTTAACCGTTACCGTTCCCAAGCTACGACTGGATACAAGTGGTCGAAGTGGATCGGTACTAAAATCCTCGATTTCATAGGTGAATGTGTCTGCACCAGCAAAATGAAGTGCTGGCACAAATCGAATCATATTGGTAGTCGAGTTCCAGCTAACGCTTCCACCTCGCTGGCTGGCGGAGCCAACGCCCACAAATCTAACGGCCTGCCATAACTGCTCGTCGGCCGGCCCCGACACGGCAGCACCAACTAACGTTTGTGCATTGAACTCAATCGCTGTATTTGCAGACGGCCGATTCTCCTGCATTTGCTCGGTCCTGGAACCAGGCACAGGCGGGTCGTTGACTTCACGGACCAGAACGGTAACTGTCCCGATCGCCGTTAGCGGACTAGCAATACCGGCTGTAGTCCCGTTGTCAGTGATTGTATAGGTGAAGGTGTCGCTGCCGAAGAAGTTGGCCGGTGGCGTATAACGAATTTCTCCTCCGGAAAGACTAACGATTCCCCCGTTTTGACTGGTGTTTTGCACGTTAGTTACTGTCAAGACCTGACCATTCTCTTCAGGTCCAGCCGAATCGTTGGATAGTATCATGCTCGAACTGATTACCAGCGTTTGATCTTCATTGCCTTCCAAAATGTCGTTCACGGCAATGGGCGGATCGTTAATCTCAACGACAGCAATAGTCACAGTCCCGATATTGGTTGAATTCAACAGCCCATCGTTGGTTCGATAAGTAAAGGTATCGACACCAAAGAAGTTGGGACGCGGTCGGTAGATGAAAGTGCCATTGGGATTCAACTGGAACTGTGCTGCATTGGCAGGACCGGCAACTAGTGTAGCTCCAATTGGCTTTGCGTCAGGACTTATATCATTAGCCAATACGCCATCGTCAGTGATAAATCCTACAGTAATTTGCCCTAAGGGATCAGTGGTAACTAGTTGCCCATCTTCGCTGACCAGATACTGATCACCGACCGATTGCGGAGGTGTTCCAGGAGCAATGTAAACTAGATAATCTTCGACTTCGCCGTCCACAGCCAAACCGATGGGGGCCAAAGACCCCCGAGTACTGGACCGAATTCGTGCAAAGGTCTGCGTCAGACTAGTCGGAACCGGCGTCGTTTCTGGGAGCGACACTTGGAATGTCTGTACAAGTTGGTCAGAACTAAATGGTACCGATTGGAACACGTATTCGCCTGGATCATCCCAGTCGCCATCAGCATTCCAGTCAATCCAACCATCCAAGAAACCTGGACTAGAAAGCGTGACGGTGACCGAAGTCTGGAAGTTGCGGTTAAAAAGACCTGCCAACTGATAGTTGGTTCCCCAAACCACTCCATCGTCTTCATCACGCGAAGCATCTGCACTGGGTTGACCATCGGAATCGGCGGTAATAGTAGCTCCCAGGATAGACCTATCACTGACTCGATGTCTGGCTCCATTATTACCAAAGAGCGTATTGTATCGACCCAGCGTGGTGCTTAAAGGATCAGGCGCATCACCAAAATCCAACTCAACCCCAGGCATGAGAATCGTAAATCGAGTCTCGTTGTCCAGCTCACTGGTCGTCAAGAAATTGCCAGCCAAGTCAACGATACCCCTTAGGAAATAACTACTCATTTCGCCTGTCACCGATGTGGCTCCCGTCACAAACAGGGTTCCACCACCTCGATCTGTCGCCGACAAGATACTTCCAGGTAATGCATTGATAGCTGCAATGATTGCCCGTTTGATATCTTCGCTACTGTCATTGATTCCGAAAGGAACTCGTTGAACTGACGTGCTGTTTCCTAGTAAAGTGTTATCGCTGTCAAACTCAAATACTTGGACACTTCCGCTTTGATCCACTATCGAAAAGGTCTTACCATCTAAAGTTTGGTTAGCTGCGGGAGCCGACAATACAAATCGATCGCGATTATTGAGCGTAATCTCATACACGTGACCCGGCTTCCAAACTCCGGCCAGTGGTGTTAATACGATTTCATCACTCGTGGTATTATAGGCGAATCGGTAGTCAACTCCTTCTGTTAACAAGCTTCCGTTTTCTAAGATTACCACCGTTGCGCCTGCTGACCGCAAGCCATCTAAGACGGCATTGACGACACTACCATCGTCAATCCCCAATCCGGCCAATGGGTTATTTGGCTCGGATCCATCACGCAATTGAATGCGGAATTCTGGATACACCCCTGAGATCAGTTGCACCACATTATCGGATGGATCTTGATCGATGCCTTGCGCATCATTGTCAGTAGGATTGAGAAGGATAGCCGCCGGCCCGATAATGTCTGACCGCTCCAATGCGCCACGATCCTTAAACACATTGGCGCCCTGACCTTGAGGCGGAGCCACCGATGTGTCATCCGTACGTAACTGACCATGGATATCTAATCCAGGTGCAATGATCGGCGCTACTGCCAACCCTATCGCCGACTTAACGCTGGCCAATCCGTTGCGTTCCGGCAGCGAGTCAATTGCACTGTCGATTAGCGGTGATCCAGGGGCTGGCAAGTAGTTACCGGCTTGTGCGTTGACAAACAGTCTTGTGCTAGCAGGTACAACAGTATTGAAATCAGAGGCAGTGTTAGGCACGTTCGTGGGTGAACTTTCTATTCCCGTCAGGAATCGATTCACTGAACTACTGGTCTCGTGAGCCTGGTAAATGGAGCCAGCCAAAATCACCTGACCGGGCTTGATAGGTGTGTTGGGATTATTCGTTCCATACGGCGCAGGACTATTGGTGATTGGGAACTTGCGAGACTCCTCATTGATCACCGGTGTTTGTACATTGAAAAAGACATTGTTCAAAATCGTCGGGCTAGCTCCCCGTGTAGCCAGTACGCCTGTTTCAGGGATAAGTTGATTCAGATTGCTGTTCGGGACCGTCAAACTTGTATTGAGTAAAGGAAGGCTTAGTGGGTCAGAACTGACTAGGATTGCACCATTGCTTTCAATGAACGCTGCGTTCTTAACGACCACAAATTTTTCAGTCGTGCCATCAGCTATCGACGTCGGCGATAGCGGCGTTGTAGATAGACGATCATGACCGAGACCCAAATGAGATAGAGTGGTAATCTGTGTGTGCGTGATTTGGCGACCGCGGGAAGTGAGGGTCGTGCTAACGCTATTGATATCCCCGTCCAATCTTCTTGGGAATAGCCGCAAACCCTGGTTGACCTGATAAATAGGTCCATTCAGCTGCCTTTCTATTTCGCGAATAGGCAGTGCATTAGTCCCCAATTCATCCACTGCGGACAATTGTTCCAGAACTAAAGCAACATCTCCTACGATATTGGTCAAAGGCGCATCTAATACACCCGCTAATCCACCCAATGCCTGAGCATGAACGGCTGGCAAGGGACTGGCCGTCCCCAGCTTTCCATTGGGCAATTGCTGGGAGTTAGAAATCGCCGGCAACCCAAAGTTACCCTCGTTAATCGCTTTGGCAATCGCTCGAGCTACATCTGGGAATCGCCAGCCTGAATCCAAATTGATAGGTATATGAGCCGGATTGGAAGCATCTCCGAGACCAATCACAAATTCAAAGGTTACACCGGTGCTTCCTGAAAACTCATTGTCCGATATTCCATGGATGGTAAACGTCTGACCATTCGTGTAGGCACTTGCATCCTGGGCGGTGATAACAAATTCTTGCAACGTCCTCGCATCAATCGAAATCCGGTAGGCACCAGTTGAAGATCCAGGGTTTCTGCCTGCCATTGATAATGGGTCGTAGCTCGTGTTTCCAACAGAACTGACCGCCGCATAGTAAACCCCAGGCTTAAGAGCAGTAAAATCCGCAACTGGATCACGCCCAATCCAGGTTCCGTTGGGGCCTTCGTTGCCGCTAACAATCACTGATTCATTCTGAAAGTTGTTGAACCGCTGAGGTGTACCACTGCTGTCAAATATTTGAAGAGCTGCTTGTAAACCGCTATCACCCGTTTCAATATTGACGAATGCTCGCTCACCCAAACCTAACTTAAACTGATAGATGTCTACATCATTGGCAGTAAGAGTAGGAATATTGGAAATACGAAGACTATTCAATGCATTTAGCCTCGCTCCCGTCGCTGTAGCACCACGCAGACCGTCTTTGGGATCTGCACCCACCATAAGTGCTGATTTCAATTGAGCAACGGTCAATTCAGGGTGATTCCCTGCAAGCAATGCGGCGACACCGGCAACGTGAGGTGCAGCCATAGAGGTGCCTTGCTTGAAGTCGTAGCCACCTCCTGGGATAGTGCTGAGAATATTGACGCCCGGTGCGGCTATGTCAACCGAAGTGGTACCAAAGTTGGAGAAGCCAGCCAATCGATCGTTGTGATCCGTGGCAGCGACAGTGATAATCCCGTCTAAAGGGTAAGAAGCGGGGTATTGGGGTACGATATCGTTGTTGCTCGTGTCGTTTCCTGCCGCCGCAACGAACAGTATTCCAGCACCGATGCTACGTGCAATCGCCTCCTCTTCGGCTTGAGATGACGATGTGCCACCATAACTGTTATTACTGACAACGACGTTGACTCCATGCCGTGTCTTCATCATCGTCATGTAGTCGATAGCACCAATCACGGCAGCTGTGCTAATGGAAGGCTCAGTACTGGCTGGCCCAACCTTCAGCGCCATGATCTTGCTGTTCCACGATACACCGGTAACCCCTAAGGCGTTATTGCCGCGAGCCGCGATAGTACCGGCTACGTGGGTGCCGTGACTGTTGACATCCATGGGATCAGCGTCATCATCATGAAAATCCCAGCCGAAAATATCATCGATAAAACCATTACGATCATCGTCGATTCCATTGCCTGAAATCTCGCCCGGATTGGTCCACAGGATGGACCGCAGGTCGGGATGATTGTAGTCCACGACACTGTAGATCACTGACACAACGGTATTCGCAGAGACAGTGTACAGATCCCAAGCTTGTTCGGCTCGAATATCAGCTTCAGGCGTACCCCCAGTCTGACCGGTGTTGTTCAGTCCCCATAGTTGTGAATAAGAGGGATCATTGGGCTGGCGCTGCAGCGTTTTCAAGTAATCGGGCTCGGCATATTTTACCTGCGGCAAATTCTCCAACAATGAAATGACGCTTGCCACCGAGCGCCCGTCTGGAATCTGCGCTACCACCGCGTTAATCGTTTTGAATCGCTTGATCAGATTCAGCCGCTCGCCCTGCAATAAAAGCTCTTGCTGTTGCTGCGTTAGATTATCGTTGAAACCAACGATGACTCTTCCTGCCGTAAAAGGAGCTGATGCGTTTGTGGCTGGTGGAGCAACAATTGTACCTCCACCGCCATTCGGGGACGGAGGAGAGACCCCTGCGATCACTTGTCCGCCATCGCCAATAAAACCGACTTCACTGTAGACAAGAGGTTTGGCTGAAGTTCCTTGCCAAGTTTGGACCGCCGAGCCAATCGTATCATTTCCCGGTGTCCCCGGTACCTCATTTAACGGGGATTCGCCGTTGAAGGCTGCCCGTCCGTCTCGCCCGATAACCGTATTGTTCACAATCCTCGCATGCGGTTGCGGACTTGTACCCAGATCCAATGTGCGAATATCGAATGGGTTCGCAAGTCCAACAGTATTTATAAATTCAACGTATGTAGCACCTTCCAAATACACTGCGGGCCGATTGAAGTACTCAGGGTAGAACAATCCCGCACTGGTTGGCGGTGCTACGGGATCTGGCCCCAGCAGACTTTCAGCAATTGTGGGCCGAATGATTTGTGTCGTCCCGTTGGTTACTAGAATGCTACCAAGAATGGAATCACGCAAGGCATGCATCGTTTCGAAGGCATTGGTGGCAAAAGGTTGCAAGTTTCCGCCCGTTGATCGCTGGTAGGACGAGCCACCTGTATCGCGATACCAGGCAATTGAGCTATCTGGTAGATAACCGTTTCCTTCTTCTTGACCACTACCGAACACTGGGTTGCCTGGTCCGCCCCCGGCCAAATCTTCGAATTCGAACTTCAACCGAGTTCGATCCGAGTCGACAATCAGCACGTCGCGGTCGTCCAGGTAAAAACCGAAATGCGATGGCGGACCCGAACTGTTCACCGTCGGATCATTATCAGTAGAAGGCATCCGACCTGTCTGTGGTGAGATCATCCAAATCGGATTTTCTCCAGAGGTATTGACGACGCCTAGCCGACCTTCTTCTAGAACGTTGTTTTGGATCACGACACCTGGAAGCAGGCCGCCCGAGGCACCGTTATTGGCTGTGGGTAGATTGCGAATCGCCTGTGTACCCACCAGATTAGGCTTGGTCTGCATTATCCGCGCCGTGAGCGGATCCAACTGATCGCGAGGATCTGCTAATCGAGCAGCCGGCTCACTCCATACACCGTAGTCACGAGAATGGCGAATAAAGCTATTCTGAATGATTACTTGTCCCTGTTCGCGATTCACATTTCGATCGCTGCGGCCATGATGGTAAGTGACTTCAATCGGGTCAGAGGTTGGTGCTGCTTGCAGCGTCGTGACGGTTGCATTGCCAAACAAATTCAATCGGTTGTCGACTCCGGCGATCCCACTGGATATGCCATTGGTCGATGCCGCACGGACCTGGATTCGAGATTGTACGGTCGTTCCATTGATGATGTTGCGTATCGTTCGAGCAACAGTGAAATCTGTATCGCCGGGTGCAAACGGAACTGCGATATTGCCAGGTGCGACCAATCCTGACTGCGTGAATTCGAAAATAACGGAGTTGATACCGTCAGATATTGAGAATCTATCCCCAGCGGTGATTTTCGCTCCACTAGGTGCCGTAATACTAATCGTTGGAGCCAAACGATCATTGGTGTCAATCGAACGAGTCAATGTCGGCGAATCAATTAACGGATCTGTTGGTGACTGGAAAAAATTATCGCCCAATCGAACTTCCAGTTGATAGCTGCCGGTGGTGATCGCTCCCGTCGGGACCAAGGGATTAACACCGAAAGTAGCGTTAGGTTCCCCTGCCAAAACGCGCGATCCATCGCGCAACAGAATGTGAGCGCCTGAAATGACCGAACTGCTGAGCAATAAGTCTCGAGAGCGGAATTCGACTCTAATTGGACCGGGCGCAGCGATCCCTGGAATCACTGGGGCCCAACGGCTGAGGTCAAGTGCTAAAGTTTGCGACTCACCACGGGATAGCAAGAAAGGAATGGGATTCCCGGCCTCCGCAGCTACTGTCGTCCCAATAAGCGTCTCTACGCCATCTTGATCGACTACATAGACGTCCAATTCTCCTAGTATGACCTGATACTGAAAGAGTATCGCCGGAGAATCGGTCAGCGCTGAGTAAGTTTCCAAATCGAATTCAATAGTCCTCATTACCGCGTCGGGGCCCTGCACAAGAAGTCCAGCTGCAGGAATTAGCGTGTCTTCGTTGTTAACCGTTAGCTGCTCACCTCGCTCTGCAGACCCGATAACTACATTATTCAGACGAGCTGCCGCGCTGTTGGTTTCAAAAATAAGGCGCAGATCGTTCCGACCGACAACATTCGACAAGGGCAGACTGAACGCCGTGTTGGTGCCAGACGGTAAAGGGACAGCAGGACCGATCGGGATCGGCGGCTGAGAAGGATCAACCGGATTGGTTACTCCAACAGTTACAGTAAAAGTCCCGGATGGGTTTTCGTAGTCCAGATAAAGAGTCGCCAGATCTGCGGCCGAATATACGCCCAGATCAAAACCCGCAGTCACAAGTGGAACTCCGGCAGTTAGTGTCTGTCCCTGCAAAAAATTCTGCACCTTCGGCGGGTCTGCCGTAGAAACTCCAGCCTGAAATCCTTCATCGACAATCCGTCTTACGGATTGGATTGGCTTTCGCTCTTGCAAATTGAACACGCTAGGCAAAGGCACAACTGCCCGTGGCAACATGGCAACGGAGGTGACAGCAACCAGATAAGTTCCTTCCGCCAACGCAATCGGTCCAATAAATGGATCTCGTGTTCCGGCAGACCCGCGAGACAGATCCTGCATGTCCGTCCCCAATGAAGGTCGTGGCTGATCGTCTGCGATGTTACTACCCTCACTCGAGTAGACCACCCGATACTGGGGATCACTCGTTGGGTTCTGGTTGAACGGCTTTTCCGAATCCTCTTGCTGGAAAATGTGAATGGTAGTATCAGGTCGATTCAAACCATCTGCGTAGTCGATATCAAAAACTACTGGCGAGAACGCTTTGCCGACGCTACCAATCAGATCTTCCTGGCGGACGTCGAACATGTAAAAATCAACATCAGAGGATTGGTTCAGGCTTCCAGCTACACTAAAAGCTCCCTTAGCCGTGTTCAGGATATTGCCGATGTACTGTGGTCTGTTGCCCTGTACTGCATCTCCAAAGCGAGTATTGCCCGGCAAGCCACTGGTTGTTGAACCCAAGCTGAAACCCACCCGACCATTGCCAAAGGCCACTCCGTTGTTGGCCCTTGTACTACCGGTGGTCCCTGCACTTTCGTCTTCCATGGCTTCGCCTATCAGCGGAGACTCGCCCGGCATACCGCGCAGTCGCACACCGTTCATGGCATAGCGAATGTCGGCAAAATTCACCGTGGATCCAGCCCACTCCTGAGCGGCTCGTAAGCGCACTTGAACTTGGTAGGCACCAGCACTCAGTCCACTACCTAACGATTCGATATCTTGGCCACGACTGCGGAGCCGAAAATAGAATGTACTCCGCACTCCTGAACTGCCTGGCAGTCGAACTCGCATGCCAGGATCTTTGATATTGGTCGTTCCATCTTCTTTGATCAGTCCAGCAGCGTTCCTGCGAAGCTGCGAGTTCTTGTCGTTGAGCGGACTAACTCGTGTGGCAGGTATCAAGCTAGTGCTAAGTAACGACGCTTGCCCCTCGGATTCTAAAGTGCTATTGGTACTTCGAGCCAATAGGTTTCCTTGCGCATCTAGCAGTTCGAGTATCAGATCGAGATCCTGGCCTGTGTAGTCTACATCTAGCCAAACTTCACTGCCGCCAACTCCTGTGAAACTATAAACGTCTATGTCAGCAGGTTCACTCAGTACGCCTTCAACTGCAAAACCCAGTCGAAGGTTCTCATTGCCACCAGATGTACTACTTGCCAGATCACCTAAGACTTGCGCTGCGCTGGGGACTGCATTGGGTCCAGGTGCAGCCGTGCGCTGGCTTTCCGCTTCCAAAACGATTGCCACATTGCGATCGTTGGAATATTGGTCAATTAGAATGCCTCGCCAATCTGCTGGCTGCGGAATCGACCCGATACCATCGTTGTTGGTATCAGTCTGAGGCGAACCGTCAGGTTGTTGCCCGGACCCTACCGTATCGTCTTTTAAGCTAGTAAGAACTACAGGAAACCCCGGCTGGCCAACAATATGCAACGTACCACCCACGCGATCTGGAGCAGACGTCAATTGCCCATTGGCTGTCAGCCCGGCCCCTAAGCTGTTGTTAAAATTTGATCCATAGCCATCAAACTTCACTACCAAAGATTCGGTTGCTGAACTCTGCAGACGCAGACCACCCGAGTGCTGAATATTGCCCGTAAAAATCGGCCCTCTCACTACGTGAACGATATCGGTATCATCCCAAACGCTACCAACGGTTAGAGTACCTTCTCGAATTTCCAATCCATTTAAGCCATTACTTGCCAGACGATTGTTGCGAATCAGAGGCCCTCGATTGGCGATCAAGCTAGTATCACGATCATCCTGACCCGTCTGCCGCCCGTCATCTCGGACGATGTCGCTGGTCATACTATTAACATCAATGCGAATGGCACTGCCAGCATTGTCTGTCATCGTGTTATCAATAATTGTTGGCTGTGCACCGCGCACAAAAATGGTCGCAGGCGAATTGGCCATGCGTCCTAACCGAGTGGCTGGTCCCTGGCCCCCCATCCCATTGGCATTGTTACTAAATTCAGTGTTGGCAATGCGAGCATCTGCTTGATGTATTTCAATTGTATTGAAGGCTCGAAACGTGCCCTCCAACTTGGTTATGCCACCGCCATAAGATATTCGCCCATGATCAAGACTCAATCTTGATGTGGGAGACATGTAACCTCCACCCCAGTCGCCCGCCGATGGCGAATTCTGCGATGAGTTATCGTTCGTGTCAAAGGTTCCTCCAGCGCCGATGGTGTCGTCTAAGCGACTTGTCAAGTAAATGGGCAGCCCATCTAAACCTTCAGCAATAATGTTGGCACCCATTTGAGCTTCGATACGGGCGGCCTCCAACTTGAGGACCATACCAGGGTCAATGACCAACGATCCGCTCAAGCGAGGAGTTTTCACCGGATTGGCTTGAGTGTTGTCCAGAAAAGAACCACCAACCGCTCCTGCAATCACTAAGTTCTCTGTCAGCACATGCACGATATCACGATCGTTCATTCGAGCAGGTAAGGTCAGTCGTTGGGGCAATCCATCCGCTGCTGTTGGGACACGAACGAATAGACCATTCACGGAATTATTCGTAAGCCGATTGCCATGAATTGCAGGCCCTACGCGATCGTAATCGCTGGTGAAAGCTCCGGCCAACTGAAACCTTGGTTCGTTGAATGTATTCTCTTCCAGGGAATCCAGATCGGTACTGATTGCAGCACTTGATGCGAATCTAACAAGGTTATTGGTAATCGTTGGTCGATTTGCTAACACGTGTATTGGATCAATCACCTGTTGGATCGAACCGATATTTACGATTCCGCCACCGTATCGAATATCTGCATAGTTGATATGACGCAAGAAGATCCCTTCATCTTCCAAGTCTTTTCGTCCACTGGCACGATCTAAATCGCGGCGCGTAAGAATCCCTCCCCAATCTCCCGGATTGGGCCTAGTGACCGGCGAATAGTTGTCTAAGCCAATACTTTCATCTAACCAAGATGTAAAGGAAACTTGCCCACTGGCTAACGCCCCGGCCGTAGTACGAATCGCATTGCCAGATGCATCTAGAAGTACAGGTGCTCCTAGCACCTGCAAAACGGCTCCATTGCGATCGATGTTTAAGTCACTACTACCAGCTTGAATAGCCGCTTGGCGCAGCTTAAATACAGCGCCCGCATCCACCATGGTGATCACTCCCTTGGGGATATCCATGGTCAATCCGTCAGACAATGTGGTGCCCGCCAAAACACCGCGTCCAATCTCGTACGCGAAATTGTTCTCAATAGTCGATAGATTATTGTCCGTACCGCCATTTCCGACAATTCTGATGATATCACCAGGCAGTGCAGCCGCAAACGCATTGGCTACGCTGGCTGACGAAATATTATTAAAAGGCCTTGCCAAACTTCCATCTGCGTTGGGCCCAGCAGCTTTGTCGACAAAAATGGTTCGGCCACTTATCGAAATCAAACCTGACTGTTGAAGCTGCGAGTCGAGAGACAAAGTCCGCTCGCCTGATAGCGTCACTTGCCTACCACTAACGCTAACTGTCACGCCCAGTTCGCTTCGAGCGTTGACTGACGAGGCAAACGAACTTGCCAATCCAGAAGGTGTTAAGGCCGTGGTGTACGGAATGCGAATCCTACCGGCACCAATGTTGGTGTCGCTAGAGAATTCAAATACCCGCTGAGTACCGTTAGCTCCTATCAACGTGACGGTACGACCTTCCAGTGCTGAAACGCCGCCACTGGTGAAACTGAGCGTACGGTTGAGGGGTCTTGTTTGAAACCAAAAATCATAGGTGCCGCCGGGCGTGCCGTCCAAATTCCCGTCTAAACCTACTCCGACATCACCAGAAAACTGGCCAGAGTTATCTTGCAATGTATCCCGAGGATCAACATCCGCGCGGAAATTCAATCGCAATTCATAACGCCCCTGTGTCTTGCCGCCAAATCCACTGTCTTCAACCGAGCCGTTGTAATGATTGTTTCCACTGGCACTAACACCGACGTAGTAGACACCTGAACCCAAAGTTTGCTTTATCAAAGAATCTCTACTGAAATAGTCATCATTTTGGGCGATCAATTCAAATCGACCTCCCAGCAGTCGCACTGGATTTTGTGTCAATAGATTGCCGCCCACACGGGTCGCGCCAATCCCTTGAATCACTCGACCACGTACCAGGCGGCTGGCTTCCGGGGAATTGGCAATTACATCGAGAATCTGCTGAGCGGTGCTTTCTGAGCCTTGAGAGGCGTTCAGATCGATACTTATCGCATTATCAAGGACTTGCACTGTTGGCAATTGTCCAGGTCCCAATTCGCTTTGCGTAAATCGGATCTGAAATTCGTTGCCTTGAGCACCTGGTCGCAGAGACTCAAACTCGACAACTAAACCGCCCGAATTAAAGGTCGTGCGGCCCAGCGCGTTGTGCTGGCGGTACAACTGAAGCAGCGTGTTGAGTTCACTGCTATCGGCCAGTCGTTGAGCCTGAGTCTCGGCTACCAAACTGCCGACGCGATCAGCACCACCAAAGTCGACTTCAAATCGATATAAGTCGATGTCGTTGCTATCGGGCCGATGAATGTGCTGAACATGCAGAATATCCTGATTGCCCGGGAACACGGGCTCGAAACGTTGCTCGTTAGCATCCAAAGGAGCACCATTGGCATCCACCAGTGTCTCAAGCCCACCTAAGAACAGCGGATCGAATTTCATCAGCTCGCTGGTAGACAAGTCCCCTCCATTGGTTAAACCTAGGACCAATCCAACTGACGCCGCCATCACTCGAGTAAAATTCTGGCCATAGAGTTCTCCCCAAGGAGCAGTCGCTGAAAGCACGATCAGCGAGTTGTTAAACGCTGGGTCGATTCGAACGGTACCGGGCAATCCGAATACGGGAACCTGACCGCCTCCGAGCGGATTCGTTTGCGTTCCTATTTGAATCTGCGGCAAATTGACCAATTGCGTATTGGCCACTGAATTGATGCTCGAGAACGGTCCGACTGCAATTGTCAATCCTTGATCTACTGTTTCTACAAATTGCACACCCGCATAACGTGACCACAGTGACAACACTTCACGTGCACGTTGCCGCTGGTCGTTATTGATAGCGTTCGTTAGCGTACCACCCCCAGACGGATCTTGAGCGTAACCAGTTCGAAAATTGTAGAAGATCGTTTTGATGCCCGCCGTGGAATCCGCTCCAAAGCGCGCGTTGATATGATCTTCCAAGTTGTCAACAATTCCCTGCAAGAATTGTCGATGCCCGGCATCATCGCCGGCACCTGGCAAATCCAGTGGCAACGGCTTTGGATCGATCGACGAGCCCAGGATCAGGCTGGTTTGAGACTGTGCCACTGACCCGATCACACCCAAGTTGTGTCCCGCATCAAATGTCCCGCCCATACCGACCAGTCGGACTGGCGAAAAGGATAGATTGGTTGCGCCAATCACTGTCGCTGTATTACCTCCGACCACATCGACACTGACCAAATTCATCACAGTTGTCGAAGCACGAAGCAACGTTACTAACTGCGCGGCAGTCAAGTCATTGCGGCCCAGGTCGATTTGTATCGTTCGACCATTGACATTGACCGCTGGATTCCCGCTCAGGCTATTGGAGAACTGAACTTGAATGCCTCCAACGTCTTCTCCAGCCTGACGCGCTGTGAATCTTAGGCGCACCGCCCCATTCGTATTCAAGTCAGTAATCGCGGTGATGGCGGCTTCCTGTCGCGTGGGAGTGATGGGCGCAGTCTCACGCGTACCAATGCGCAATCGATAACTGCTTTGACCCGTCCCCACACCTGCCAAGTCGTATAGATCACCAGCAAATGTTAAGGTCGCTGTGTTGGCCAGTGCGTTGTAAACCACTGACTGGGGGCGAAGATACACGTCGTCAGTGTTGCGCACCGTATCGCGAGTCATTATCAATTGATAGAAGTCAGGATTTTCCACAGAGCGACTAGAAGGATTTCCCTGACTATCGTTTTCGACCAACATCTTGTCTGAATCAAAGTAAACAACGATCTTGTCGCGTTGCTGCAGCAATTGTGTGCCCACACGAACCACCGGCTGCGGAACAACGGCCGCCACTTGCGGACCTAGGTCCAGCCGAAAATCGATCGTGTCCTTCTGAGTTCCGGGTTGAGTGGGACGAAATAGCTGTCCCAACGCCCCGTTTTCGCCTACATTTCTTAGTCCCACAATCCCTTGGCCAGGGCTATCAAATCCAAAGACTTCGATCCGATACAGATCATCCTTAAGTGCCTCCCCAAATCTCAAAGTGACTTCATTTTCGTTGGGATTTTGACCAACCAATATTGCCCCTGGCGTGATCACCCTGTCATGGTTCTGATTGATTAGAATTGGTGAAAAGCTGCTGGTCGCCGATTGCCCTAGGAGAGCTGCGCCTTGACCACCTTTCAGTCTGGCCGAAAGAAGCCCCGTTAGTGCTGGAGATGAATTGATTACGGCGACCAATTGATTGGCCGTTGTTACCGATCCGGCTGTGCTATTCAAAGTGACGCTCAATGCGTTTCCATTCACCGTTAGGTTCGGGGCTGAACCAACACCTAGTGAGGCCGAAGTGACGTTAACAGTCCACGTTTGACCGGCCACTAGGCCTGTGAGTTGGACCGAAGCACGGCCATTGCTGCCAAAATCGCTCTCGGCAGTTGCCACACTAAAGCGACCGTCTCCTCCAGCGGCCGTCAGACGGATGCCCGCAAGAGTGCTGGGGTCAATTCGCTGCACATCGTCAAAACGAAAAACAAGCTCGTTCGGTGCTGTGTTTCGTACCGCCCCCGATGTCAACAGCTCGCTGTTGTTGGGCTGGATGCCGATAAGCTGCGGTGCAGTGGCTAGAAGCTGACGGGCTTCCAGTTGCTCGGTCAGCATCCGACGCATCTGTCGCTTGCCTTCTAGCCTTTTTGAAGTGCGATCGACACGTTTTTTTGGTTTGGCACCGTTTGCGTTGCGGTTGGAACGATTGCCACTGTTCGAAGACCTTGGATCGGTCATGAAACTGACCCTAACTTGAGCTGATCAATGAATCAATTAATTGACTAGTATGTCGTAACAAGTCGCTGACGTACTCTCGTCGCTCTTCGCTTCCCCGACAGATGGGGGGAAGTGATGCAGCCACAAGATACGGACTCAGCCAATATTCGCCTGAACATTTGGGATAAATGCGCAGAATGAGCGGCCCTGAATGTTAAAACAGGTAGCATCGATTATAGTTGCCCAAGTAAACGATGCAAATTCTGCGCAAAAAGCAACCGTCTCTGCCGACTAGATCCCCACCCTTCTTAAGCCTCGTCTGTCAGGCGTTTCCCGAAGCCGACAGGCCCATTTGGGTGGGTTTTCAGCAGAAGCGGAATACCCCGTGCCTGTTGGATGCGGCTTGCAGGTAGATAGTTCCGAATCTAGCGGCTGGGCGGTAAGCGATTCATCGCGCTGGCACAATGGCATCTACTTTGTAGCGGAACGGCGCAAGCCGTCCGGTTTATGTATGGCAAGAACGACTTACCGGGCGGCTTGCGCCACACCGCTAACATTACTCAGTCTGTGTTTTTGAACGTAGATGGCATTTCGCGCTGGGAGTCGGCGAAAAAGCCGCACTATCAGGAGACGTCCAACCGGTGGCCTGGGTCATTTCTTCCAATGGCTTGGAAAAATGTCAGTCCAACGGATGGATTTGATAAGCTCTGGAGCGGAATAGAAAGTCGATCAGATTGCCTTCGTGGGGCTGAAGCCAGTTGAGTCGATTGGTGGGAACGGCACCAATGTTCAGTCGGTCCACGTCGGTACTTTGAGTCAACTGATCAATCAAATTGGCATCCTTAGTTAACGCAGTGCATACCAGCGTCGATCCGATCTTGCCTGCAAAATCCTTTTGGGGACACTGCCCCACGCTAACTAATGGGAACATATATTCCTTGCTGACAACACCCCGATCGACCTTGTCGGCTAGAACCACCATGGGCCTCAAATAGGCACATCGCTCCTTTTCGACCAATCGCGGGCCAAATCCTGCCGTCAAATCGGTCACGCCCGATTCAGCCAGGTCCTGCTGGATCAACCCCCAAGTTCCGGTGGCCATCGCCGGGTTGGTAAAAGCCGCCAGGCCGGCATTTGGGTCCTGCGGTGGCAACACATCGACCGGTCCCAAGCGCTGGGCCAGGGCTTGGCCAATGGCCTGGGTATGCCTGGAAGCCCAAATGCTGGAGCAGTTGATGCAACTGCGACCGCTGTTAGAAAAAACGCTTTCGACCATTAAGTCCAAGTACTTTTCCCACTGATCGACTACATCATCGCCAATCAGGATTTTTGAGAATCCAGGACCGTGCGGCTGGACGCGCGGATTGCCTTCATATTGTTTCACCGTCTCGGCACTTCCAAAAATCATAGAACGTGGACAACGCGACAGCAAAGTTCCTCCAACATCGTGGCCACCCGGATACAGTCCAAACGCCTCTGGAGGCAAACCCGCTTCCATAAAGGATGCAACCATCCGATACGGCGTCCAAGGTTCTTGGCTTCCTGGCTTCAGCAAAAGTCCAATCTGCAGGGCCACTGCAGGTAGCCACAGCGTGTGAACTCCGGGAGAGTTGTTTGGCAAAACGGCCCCCAGCACAGGCGACTGAACCTGATAGCTGACCGTCACATTACGGCCCTCTTCCCCGTAACCTCGGCTCAAGATCTCTAGGTCCAGGCCTCGCGTCAAAGCGTCCAGAATCTTGTCGATGTTGCTTAGAACAAAGGCGTTCTTTTTCATATTGGCCAAGCACATGTGCTCGGGCAAACCGGTACTTGCCGATTGCTGGTGGACAAAATCGGCCACCGACTGAGCTTGGTCCCCCATTGGTAACACAGCGGTTGCAAAAAGCTCAGCCGCCTTTTTGCAACGTTGGATCAATTCGGAAGTTGGTATCTGCCGCAGAACTTGCCGAGCCCGCTGGGCATGGCGAAAATCCATCTGCAGGATTCCGCCTCCCACTTGTGAAATCTTGGCGATCGCCTGACCACTATCAAAGTGGATCACCTCTTGTGTTTCCAAAGAGATATAAGGCTTGCCCCATCGGATTGCAGGTAGGTTGAGCACGTTAATGGTTTTCGGGAAGTGGGAAGTGGGAAGTACTGAGTACTGAGTACTGAGTACTTGGTGCTTGGTACTTGGTACTTGGTACTTGGTGCTTTCGAACCGACGCGTACGGCTGGCGACTGGCTATGCACTTCTGCTCAATAGAC
>DAIRSD010000032.1:0-17836 GCA_036804625.1 Aureliella sp.
AGTCAATTACAACAGCTAGGGCATCGGGTTACCGTGGGGGCTGATCGTTCCGTTCGCTACAGTGATATAGGAATTGAAAGCTTGGATGATCTTAACCAGGATTCAGGACCGCTCTCGGGGATAACCACAGCTATGCAAGACCGGCAAGACCGGCTGGGAGATGGATGGCTACTGGTCCTGACCTGCGATCAGTTGAAATGGGACAGCGCCTGGCTGCAAAAATCTCGGTCATTACGTGCAGGTAATTCTAAACCCCGCCAATTTGAAATCATTGCCTGGGGCGATCAGCAAACGCCAGCGCAAACACCGCTAACACTGATTCCCGGCCTGTACCACACATCGTTGTTGCCCGAGTTGCACCAGCGATGTCAGCAAGGCCAACTCGCAGTCCGCTCACTCATGCAAGACTCGAAAGTCCGAATCCATATCGACGCGACACAATCAGCGTCCCCAGGAGCCTATGCCTTCAACACCCCAGAGCAACTTCAGTCACTGATTAAGGAGATAAGCTAAGCCTATTCTGGTAACGGGTAATCTTCAATCGGCAGTGTGCGGTCTTTCTGAAGCTGGCGAAGACGAGTGTAGCCTCGGGTGATTAACTGCGTGCGCTGGGATACGAAGCCAGAATCCAAGCTGCGCATGTCGAATTCGCCTTCCACTACGACCGGAGGATTAAAATCGGTAGATTGAATGTACTGGGATAGTACGGGATTACAGCGCAAGTGGATGTCGGCGGTTAGGTGGAGCTGTTCTGGAGGTACCCATCCCAGTACGTACTGCAGATACAGCGAACTGTCGATCAGTCGTTTGACTGGCTGGCCGCAGACGGTGCAGAGGTAGCCTTGATCGCATTTAGCCATTGATACCATCAATTCTTCAATCGGACACGATGATTTTCGAGCCAGCGCAAATGCTGATGAGGAAGGTTTGACCGCAGTTGTTGCAGATCCAACGCAGAGGAGCTGAAATTCACAACCTGTTCGAAAATCTGTGAGTGTCTTGGTTACCTGTGGTTCAGTCCCAACACGTCGAACATGTTGTACATGCCGGCTGGCTTGTCGACCAAAAATTTGGCGGCGGTCAGTGCTCCTAGAGCGTAGCAGTCGCGGTTTGATGCGGCGACTCGCAGTTCAATCGTCTCGCCTAGCATACCAAAAACGATGGTGTGTTGTCCTGGATCATCACCGGTGCGAACTGCGTGATAGCCAATTTCGTTGCGAGGGCGGGCACCACATTGCCCCTGACGGCCGTGGACTTGCCCGTCCAATCCCATCGCCTCGGCAATCAGTTCGCCAAACTTAAGAGCGGTTCCGCTGGGGGAATCCTCTTTGAAGCGATGGTGTCGTTCGATGATCTCCACGTCAGGCTGCTGACTGCGCAGCGCAGCAGCGGCTTGTTGTGCCAGTCGCATGGTTAAATTGACGGCTAGCGACATGTTCGGTGCCCAGCAAATAGGCAGTTGATGTGAGGCGCGATGAAGCAGTTCGATCTGTGAACTCTCCAGGCCCGTGGTAGCTACAACCAAGGGAACGCCTTTAGCCAGGCAATGTTGGACGGCTGCTTGGCAGCCAGCAGGTACCGAAAAATCGATAGCAACCTGCACATTGTCCGGCCAATCGCTACTGAGCGGTACGTGGATCGAACTGACTCCGGCCAGGATGCCTGCATCGGTTCCCAGTCGGGGATGCTGCGGACTGTCTAGTGCGGCAACAATCTGCAGATCTGTATCCTGACTTCCTAAGGCAATCAGCCTTTGCCCCATGCGCCCGGCCGCCCCATGAATGGCTAGTCGTATTCCCACAATGTCTATCCTTGAAAAAATGTCTTTGACGTTGTAATCGCAGCGGTCGAGAATCAGCAGACTATGTGTGCTAGCTTGGTGATAGAGAAGTACAGGTCAACTGTACATCTGAATGGCCCGAATAATTGCGTCCAGCTCGTTGGGTACCGCTACCGCTCGATTGGCATACGAAGCACGGGTCACTCCGCGACTACCAAGCACTTCATTAAACTTATCTTGGTCGGTCGTATGATACGCGACAGTGGCGGTAGGGTCTTTCAGTTGGTGACCGGTCAAGATACATACGACGCGATCGCTAGGTGCGATGACGCCTTCTTCTCTAAGCAGTCGTGCTCCGGCCACACTGGCTGCGCTAGCCGGTTCGCATCCTATACCGCCAGCACCCACTTGGGCCTTGGCATCCAGGATTTCTTGATCGGTGACGCGGCGCACCACGCCGTCACAGAAAGCTAGTGCTCGCAAGCATTTCTTAAGATTGACAGGCCGGTTAATTTCGATAGCGCTGGCGATCGTATCAGCCTTGCCGTTCCTGGAATCCAGTTCCTGATAGTAGTCACTGATGATCCGCTGGTCGGGCACACCCTGATTCCAGCGTAGACCGCGACGTTGGTAAAGCTGATACAAGGTATCTGCCCCAGCAGCATTGATCACCGCCAATCGAGGCACTTTGTCGATCAGACCCAGGGCGTGAAGTTCCATAAAGGCTTTGCCGAAGGCGCTTGAGTTCCCCAAGTTTCCGCCCGGAACTACGATCCAGTCAGGCACTTGCCATCGCAGCGACTCAAGCACCCGGAACATGATGGTCTTTTGTCCTTCCAGGCGAAACGGGTTGACGCTGTTCACTAGGTAGATGCCCAGATCCTTCGAGACCTCTCGGACTCGAACCATCGCGTCGTCAAAATCGCCTGCGATTTGAACCGTCAGCGCGCCGTACTCCAAAGCTTGAGACAATTTTCCGTAAGAGATCTTGCCGCTGCCAATGAAGATGATGGCTTTCATTAGCCCTGTCACCGAACTGTACATCGCCAGTGAAGCACTGGTATTGCCGGTCGACGCGCAAGCCGCACGTTTGGCACCGGTCAACTGAGCATGAGTGATAGCAGCGCACATGCCATTGTCTTTGAACGAGCCGCTTGGGTTCATTCCTTCGTACTGCAAGAATAGCTGTCCTGAATTCAGCCCGACGTACTTGGCAACGCGATCAGCCTTTTGGAGTAGAGTTTGACCTTCGCCAGCAGTCACCACCTGATCGGGAGGAACAAACGGCAGTAGTTCGTGGAACCGCCAGACTCCGCTGAAGCGCAGCGGCTCGTGCCTGGAACTCCAGTGCTTTTCAAAGTCAGTCAGTTTTTGGGGAACTTGCAGCCGCGACCAGTCGTATTCTATGTCCAGAAGGTCGCCGCAATGGTCGCACGATGTCCTGGTTTGGCCAACATCAAAGGTTGCCGCGCAGCTGGGATTGATACATCTCTGGTAGGCCAACCCGCTGACGAGTTGGCTGACTTTGCTCGCAAATTCGGTTGCTCCGGCCATTGAACTACCCCAAAATGATGGTTTTTGGGTATCCTTGATCGTAAAATTGGTTGAAGTTGCCATGATACGCCAGCTAGACCCTATCAGTGTAGCCAGCTAGCACCTAAAGTATGGATTTCAGAGAAAACACTCACCGAGACCCCTCTATCGTATACTTTACCAGACCCCGCACAGGTAGCGAGTACCTCCATGGCAAGAAAGAGCATCTCATCGAATAAATCTGGCAGCAAGCCGGGCACCACAAAGAAAGCCGGTGCTTCCGTCAAAGGTGCGAAGAAGGCCATTGCTTCACTTAGCCCTGTTGCAGCCAAGAAAGCTGTGGCTGCATTAAAGAATTCTAAAAAGATTGTCAAAGGCACAAAGAAGTCGGCTCCAGCCAAACCGGTCAAGACTAAAAAGTCTAAAGCCAAACAGGTGAAGACGATCAGTGCGGCCAAGAAGTCATCTGCCAAGAAGGTTATCGCTAAGAAAGCTATTCCGAAGAAAGCTATTGCGAAGAAAGCTATTGCGAAGAAAGCGGTCGGCAAGCCGAAGCCTCCTGTTCGCTCTTCGGCATCGGCTAAGCCAGCGGCGGCGACAAAAACAGTGGCTAAAAAGCTAAGCGGTGCCGCTCCCAAGGCGGCCAGTAATCCCCCATCCAAGTCGATTCCCATCCAAGACTTGACTCACTTCAAGACAGTGCTTTTAGAAAAGCGCCGTCGTCTATTTGGTGATGTCGCCATGATGTCGGAAGAGGCCCTTGGGTCCGAGGATGCGGCAATCGACAATCACGCTCCGATTCACCCGGCTGAGGTTGGATCGCACAGTTTTGAGCAGGAGTTTACGCTAGGCCTAGTGTCGCGAGATGGCGATAAGATCAAGCTGATCGACATAGCACTGGAAAAAATTGCAGAAGGCAGCTATGGCGTTTGCGATGAGTGTGGAGCTAGAATCCCGAAGGGTCGTTTGGAGTTGCTGCCGGAATCTATTTTCTGCGTCAAGTGTGCATCCAAGTTGGAAACTTTCTCCAGTTGATTCGGCAGCTTGCCATGCAGCAATCAAGTCATGCAGCGCGCTGGATCGCCTTTGCGCTAATCGCAGTGGTTGGAGGCGGCCTGGATCTTTGGACCAAGTATAGGGTCTTTGATTGGCTGGGGTTGCCAGGAACGCAGCCAGCCCACTGGATTGTCGAGCCCTATTTGGGGCTGGAGACCGCCGTAAACCCTGGAGCTTTATTTGGGTTTGGTGCCGGATGGGGCGGTTTGTTTGCCGTTCTGTCCGTTCTGGCTTCGGTGGGCATCTTCTGGTGGTTGGGCAAACATGGAGCCATTTCCAGTTGGTGGTTGACGATAGCGCTTGGCATGGTTCTTGGCGGAATTATCGGCAATTTGTATGATCGACTTGGGCTTTGGAATCCACCCCCTGAAGTGCCCAGTTGGCGCAGCGGCGTTCGAGATTGGATTCTGCTTCGCTATGGTGACTACACGTGGCCAAATTTTAATATTGCCGATAGTCTTCTGGTCTGTGGCGCGATCCTGTTGGCGCTGCATTCTTATTTTCACTCGGTGCCTGCCGAAGAATCACCGCAGGCCCGGTAGCCGTTCAGGCATAACTTTCGAAGTTTAGGGGATGAAGCGTAGATGTTAGAGTCGCTCCAAGAGATTGAAGGTGGTCGTTGGGCTGCCGCTGTAGAACTGGCTAGGTTGGGTGGCCAGTCGACACTGGATCTTTTTGGCACGCAATTGGATGTTCAGAGAAAAGGTGATAATTCACCTGTCACACTGGCTGATCAGCGTGCCGAACAGTTAATCCGCAGTCAGCTTGCAGTGCGATTCCCTGAGGATGGCATCATCGGTGAGGAGTTCGGTCAACAGGCGGGTACCAGTGAATATCAGTGGATTGTCGATCCGATCGACGGCACCAAGAGTTTTATCTGCGGTGTTCCGCTTTATTCGACTTTGGTGGCGGTGGTTCGCGGTGGTAAGACTGTCATTGGAGTGATCTATATTCCTGCACTCGATGAAATGGTGTTTGCTGCTACAGGTCACGGGGCTTGGCATGTCAAGGTAGGACAGTCGCCCGAGCGCTGCCAGGTTTCTAAGCGGGCCTTGTCGGATGGAGCCTTTCTAGTTTCCCAGTCGGATCTATTTGCCAGGCTGGGTAGGGAATCTGTATACAAGTCCTTAGAAGCACAGGCCTATGTGACTCGAACTTGGGGAGATGGTTACGGCTACCTTTTGGTGGCTACCGGCCGAGCCGAGTTGATGGTCGATCCGATCGCAAACCCATGGGATTTGGCCGCCGTCCAAGTGGTAGTTCAGGAGGCCGGTGGACGCTTTACCGACTGGCAGGGTAATACGACCGCGTTTGGCGGCAACGGCATAGGCAGCAACGGCATAGTCCATGATCATGTCCTGCAGATCACCACCGTGTCGTGACGCAAGCAACAGATGAAAATCTACCCGGAATACCAGTCCGACGCGCCAGCGAGTGTGTCTCGAATCAAACAACTGACTCACTCGCGGCTGCGTGGGGTTGGTATTGTTTTTAACTCCGTTCGCCCTACAGCGGTGCAGCGCGAGTTGCAATTCAAGATTGTCTTCTACTTTTGTCGTCGAAGTCTATTCCAAACGTCGTCAGGTCCGTGTATAACAATACATGGTCTATTGAAACTGCGTCTCAACTTCTAGGCGATGTTTACGCTATGCACGGTGAGCAAAATCAGGATGTCTTCCCGCTGGCACTACTTCAGTCCGGCCAAGAGGGACAGATAGTCGAGGTGTTGGGCAGTGACGTACGAGTGCATCAACTGGCCGAAGTTGGGCTTCGCAAAGGCTGCGCGATTCGCATGATTCGACCTGGGCTTCCTTGCGTGTTGGCTATTGACGGCCGGCGACTTAGCGTTCGGCTCCACCAAGATGTGGATGTACTGGTGGGAAGCCTTGTCAGCACTAAAGCCAGTTAGGAAGTGGCATGCTAACTTTGGCTGACATTTCTATTGGGCAAACTGCGATCATCCAAGAGGTCACCGGTGACGATTCTTTGGCAATGCGCATCATGGAGATGGGACTGATCGATGGCCAGTCAGTTCGCGTGATAGGCTTGGCACCACTGGGCGATCCCGTGGAGGTTGAGGTTTCAGGCTATCGTCTTTCGTTACGCATGGCCGAGGCCAGGCGGGTGCTAGTGGAATCTCAGAAGTAATAAACTCGGCAATCAAGGTTGACTAGCTTGACTGAGCGGCAAAGCAGCGCAATTACAATCGCCCTGGTGGGCAATCCCAACACGGGCAAGAGTACCTTCTTCAGCGCCCTATGCGGCGTGCCAGCTCGCATAGGCAACTACCCAGGCGTAACTGTCGAAAAAAAGCTGGGGACATACCGCGATGCTGAGGGTCAGGTTACGGTAGTGGATCTGCCTGGCACCTACAGTCTGACCGCCAGAACGCTGGACGAGAAAGTCTCGGTGGATGTACTGCAAGGCAAGGTTCCGGAAGTGCCAAGCATTGATTTAGTTGTGGCCATCGTGGATGCTACCAATATCGAACGCAATCTTTATCTATTCACTCAGTTGCGACAAGTTGACATTCCTGTGTTGCTGGTCCTAAATATGTGGGATCGCGCGAAGGCTACGATTCGTTTGAATGTGGCCGAGCTGGAGCAGCGTTTGGCGGTTCCCATCGTCACCGTATCAGCCAGTCGTGGTGAAGGAATCCAGGAAGCCAAAGCTGCGATCCGGCGGGCCCACCAACGGGCTGCTACTGAGTTGCCGACAATCTTTCCTAAAGAGTTCGAAGAAGAGACCTCGCAGCTTCAAAACTGGTTGGAAGGCCAGGGGCAAAGACTGCCTAGATTTTTGGTGCAGCGCCTTTTGCTTGACGTCGGCGGAGTCCATTCCAGTGAACTGAGTCAAGATCCCAAGTTGTCCGAATTGGACCTTCGGCTGGTCAGAGCGCGTCAAAAGCTGCAGGAATACGGACAAAGGGTTCCGGCGATTGAAACGAAAGTTCGTTATGGCTGGATACGTACTCAGTTGGAAGGCATCTACCAGCGACTTGAACAAGGCAAAGATACGCTCTCGGATCGCATCGACAGCTGGCTCACTCATCGAATTTGGGGTCTGGTCTATTTTGCTTTGAAGAAGTTTGCGAACTACCAAGCGATCACCCGTGGCGCCGACTTGGTGGCTGGTCAAATCGACGAGACATTGATTCCCTTTGTTGTGGCCCAGGTCGAGTCGGTCCTTGAGCCTGGTGTGTTGCGAAGCTTAATCACCGACGGTGTTATCGCTGGTGTCGGGTCGGTGATCGTATTTTTACCAATCATATTGCTACTGTTCTTTTTTATTGCCATCTTGGAAGATTGTGGCTACATGGCTCGGGCGGCATTTGTTATGGACAAGGCCATGTCCTATTTGGGGTTAAGCGGAAAATCGTTTCTGCCCCTGATGAGTTCATTTGCTTGTGCAGTACCCGGTATTATGGCGACGCGAGTGATCGAAAGTTGGCGAGACCGCATGGTGACGATTCTGATCGCGCCCCTAATGAGTTGCTCGGCCAGGTTACCGGTCTACATGTTAATGATTACCGCGTTTGTGCCATCCACAACTTGGCTGGGAGGTTGGATAGGACTGCAAGGCGCGGTCTTGTTTTTGATGAGTTCTTTGGGGTTGCTCGTTGCGATTCCCGTTGCATGGTTGCTCAAGCGATTTTGGTTTCAGGGCGAGCCAAGCGCCTTTGTGATGGAATTGCCCAGCTACAAATTACCTTCGCTACGAGTAGTCTTCTTTCGCGTTTGGGAACGAGCGCAAGCGTTCATCGGTCGCGCGGGCTCACTGATCTTTTGTACTGCAGTGTTGGTTTGGGCCGCAGGTTATTTCCCAGGCGATCATAGGCGGCAGCATGAACTGACTGGCCAGATAGAAGCCTGGCAGGGTGACCAGACGGATCCGCAATTGCAAGAACTGGAGCAAGAGCATCACCAGTTGTCTGGTCAATTGATCGAAAGTAGTTTGTTGGGACGAGTCGGAAAGGCCATCGAACCGGCTGTCAAACCACTAGGTTGGGATTGGCGAATCGGTGTAGGCGTTTTGGCTTCCTTTCCTGCGCGGGAGGTGATCATCGCAACGTTGGGCACCATCTATTCGCTGGGTGGAGAAGTGGGCGAGGACGCTCCTGGGCTTCAAGCCGCTTTACACGCTTCGCGCTGGCCGGATGGCCAGCCGGTATTTAATTTGCCAGTGGCACTGTCGATCATGGTTTTCTTTGCACTGTGCGCTCAGTGTGCGGCGACTTTGATGGTCATACGTCGCGAAACCAATTCGTGGCGATGGCCCGTGTTTACTTTTGTTTACATGACTCTACTGGCCTATTTGGCTGCATTGGCAACCTATCAGGTCGGTAGTTTGTTTTAAGTACACCAGCGTTGAGTGTTACTTGGAGACGGAAAAATGGACTGGCAATGGCTGATTACCGTTTCAATCGTTGCAGCAAGTGCGGTAACCTTGTCGCTACGGTTACTTGCCTGGCTGCGTGGGGAGCCATCGTCTTGCTCGGGCTGCGCAAATGCCGGGTGTCATGCCGATAAGAATGCGGGCGCTTCCATGTTGACTCAAATACGTTTGCCAACCGAGGCCAGTGCCGATAAAAAGTCAGTTGATCGTTAGTTCCTGATTCATGTCGACGACCACTGCCTACTGAATCGAGAAAGACATTGATCTGTAGGTTTTCCATCTATGCCCCAGCTTTGCCATCTGTGCTAGAAGATGTCAGGACGTGTGTCGAATCAAAGACAATCGCAGATTAGGAGCCTTCAAGCTGCGGAAGTTTTGCGACAAGCGAGAAGTGTCGAATATTCTGCGCGGTTATTGTTTATGTTTGGGTGCGGTTAGCAGCGATACGATGATCAGAGCGGCAAAGGACAACGGAATCGTAACGATGCCTGGCTGGCTAAATGGTATCCAGTTGGCGATCCACTCGGGCCTGGCCGCTTGATAGACTTTGTCGAAGGTCTCCGCGCTTAATAAGATCCATGTCAGCGAGCTTGTCATGCCAACCAAGACGCCAGCAATGATGCCTTGGCGTGTCGTGCGGCTCCAAAACAGCAACATCACTAGAGCAGGTAAGTTTGCCGAAGCGGCTACGCTAAACGCCCAGCCGACTAAATAACTGACATTCAATTTCTCGAAACTGATCCCCAGAATGATGGCGATGATTCCCACAACGATGGATGCTAGTTTTGCGACTTGTACCTGCTTTTGATCGGACATGCTGAGGCCCATCACACTTTTCAGCAAGTCATGACTAACTGCACCTGCCGACGCTAAAATCAGCCCGCTAACAGTTCCCAGTACAGTCGTGAACGCAATCGCGGAGATCATCGCAAATAGCCACTCGTTGATACTTCGCGCCAGAAGTGGGGCGGTCATGTTCTCGTTGGTCACATCCAGAGCCCCGCTGGTCATCGCGCCCAAGCCCATGTACAAAGTCAGTACATAAAATCCACCGATAGTTGCTATACCTACGATGGTACTCTTACGAGCCGCCGCTGCATCTTTGACCGTGTAATAGCGAATCAAGATGTGAGGCAATGAGGCGGTCCCGCAGAAAAGGGCTAACATCAGAGATAAGAAGTTCAGTTTGGGCCACAAGCCGGGTTGTCGAATGCCGGCAAAAGCGGGATGCTCTCCTGGTCGCAAGACGCGACTGCCCTCAGTTGGCTTGGGAAAATAGACGTCGACGTTTTCGTTTGAATCGTTACGCAGTGTCTTCTTGCCCCACAGGATGATTTCGCTTTCGCTGATCGTTTGAAGGATTGCCCATGGCCCTAACGAGCCGGTGGTTGTCTGATCATTCGGTAATTGGCGGACATATCCCACGGGATGAATCGTACTAGCTAGCTGTCCTGGAACGCCTGATCCGTCCGGATCAAGCCAATTGCCAACTGTCTGGCATTCCATCAGGCACATCCCTTGTCTGTTGGATACCAACTTGAAGACTAAATTGGTTTGATCCTTGATGGATACCAAATGCCACAGCCCCTCTTTTTCCCAGTCCGAGGGAATTGACGTTGAAGATCGCACGAAGCCCTGTTGGCTGAGTAAGTTATTCATAGCATCCAAGTCATCAGGTTTTGTATTGCCCAGCGGGATGCAGCGGAATTCATGTCCATCGATCCCACCCGGCTGAACTTGCACGCCTCGCAACAGGATCATCAGTGTCATGATGGCCGAGAACAGAACCAGCAGAGAGCCCTTGATAAATTGAACCCAAGTCGTCGAAACCATGCCTGCGGTCACCACGATCAAGATAACTACGGTGCCCACAAGGATGACACCTACCCAAGCGGGCAGTCCCAGCAGCGGTTGGATTAGCACTCCAGCGCCGACCATCTGCGGGATCAGATAGAAAATGCTAACCGCCAAGGTACTGACACCAGCGACAAGCTGGATTCCTCTGGACTGAAATTTAGAGTTTAAGGCAACGGCAAAATTGAATTTTCACAATCTTTTGATCGGATCGTCGATTACGTACTAATCCACTATCCATCCCGTCATGTAACCGATGGAATAAAGGAATCCATCGTAGCCATAAAAAGCGATCATACCGCAGATGCCCAAGAATGAAGCGGCAGATAGATAATCACCAGCAAAGGCCACTCCATTGACCAGCCATGGAATCTGACCATGAGCGGCAAAATAACCGCTCGAGTCTTTGGCCTGCCGCCCCAGAAAAAAACTGAGACCCAATGTGAATCCAACAATGATCAAACACAGAATGATAGCAAGCGGAGAATGGGCGTAGTTCAATTTCTTTCTCCCTTTTGACTTGCGGAATCTGCACCTTCGCGAGATGCCAATTCAGGGCGGCAAAGCGTTCCGTAGACTAGTGCCAATAGCAGAGCCAGAGCGATCAGTCCCATACCCCACGCAATCGCCAGATTGACGCCACCCAGCGGCTGCCAGTCAGCCCAGTCCGGCGCAAATGCATTGACCAAAGTAAAGGCCAAGTAGACTAGGCCATAAAGCGCAAATAACCGCAACCCCAATCGCATATTGGCTTTTTGGGCAGAATCGGAAGTGTGCATCATTTCAGCTTATTGAGTAAAGTACAGTGGGAGGCGAAGGTGCTTTGAACTACTAAGGAAGCCATAATATAGCTGATCCGCACCAGTTTTGCGCCTTGTTTGCGCCAGAACTTCTATGGCAACTCCAATTGCCCGTCTTGCCTGGATCGACTTGTCATCTTGGATGCAAAGTTAACTTTGGATGCAATCGGCCTGGACGTTCGGGCGCGATTTCCGCTACCTTCCGCTTGTGATTTAATGGGAAGCGTGGCGGATACTATGAACAATCTGGTCCAATCATTCATCAAATATCGGGAGTTGATACTTCCGGTTTCGATCATCGCTTGTATCGGAGTCATTCTGGTACCGCTGCCACCGTTCTTACTGGATATTTTGCTGGCTGGAAACGTTACCGTAGCCGTCATCATCCTGCTGACCACGATCTATGTGGGAACACCTCTGGAGTTTAACGTTTTTCCAACCCTGCTAGTGGCCACAACACTCAGTCGCTTGGTGCTGAATGTGGCCACCACTCGATTGATTTTGACGCATGGAGCCACGGATGCTCAGGGAGCAGCCGGCGAGGTGATTCAGGCCTTCGGAGAATTCGTCTCGGGCGATCAATTGATCGTGGGGATCGTCATTTTTGTCATCATTGTAATTATCCAGTTCGTGGTGATCACCAAGGGTGCTACGCGTGTCAGCGAAGTGGCCGCTCGATTTGCGTTGGATGGGATGCCGGGCCGCCAAATGGCTATCGACGCTGATTTGAATTCGGGGATCATCGACGAATCGGAGGCTCAGCGACGCCGCGAGGCGATTACCAAGCAGGCGGACTTCTACGGAGCCATGGACGGTGCAAGTAAATTTGTTCGAGGCGATGCCATTGCGGGTATTATCATAACCTTGATCAATATTACCGGAGGTTTGTATGTCGGGATGGCAACCGCTGGCATGTCGCTGGCTGAATCGCTTGAAGTATTCACTAAGCTGACCATAGGCGACGGATTGTCCAGCCAGGTTCCCGCTTTCTTGATCTCAGTGGCCGCTGCGCTGCTGGTCACGCGAAGCACCCAGCGCACCGACCTGTCTGCCGAGTTTCTGACTCAGTTGGTGGCCAAGCCTCAGGCGTTGATGGTCGCAGGCGGATTCTTGGGCTTGCTGATGTTCACTCAGTTGCCAACGCTTCCACTGCTGACCCTGGGCGGTGGCTGTATTGGGCTGGCCGTTTTGATGCAAAAGCAGCAGGTTCAGAAGGCGGCTCAGCAGGAACAGGCCGCCAAAGCTCAGGCCGCTCAACAAGCCGCTCCACCGGAACGAAAACCCGAGGACTTTCTGGCCGTAGATCCCATGCGAGTCGAAATCGGTTAGCGACTGCTCAGGCTGGCCGATCCACGTCGGGGCGGCGATCTGATGGAAAAAATAACCGGCGTTCGATCCATTCTGGCAAGTGAACTTGGTATTCTTCTGCCCAAAGTACGTTTGAAAGACAAGTTGACGCTTGGGGAAAACGTCTACGAGATCCAGATCGCGGGCAACGCAGTGGCCAGAGGCGACGTCTATCCTGAAGGGTTGCTGGCGATCGATGTAGGTCGCTGTACAGGTACCCTAACCGGAAGCCCCACGCGTGAACCGGCGCGCCAGCGGCCTGCGGTGTGGATTCGAGCAGATCAAAAAATTCAAGCTGAAATGTACGGCTACCAGATCGCTTCGCCCAGCATGGTCATCGCTACTCACTTGCAGGAAATCGCTCGTTCTCATGCCGATGAAATACTGACTCGCGAATCGACCAAGCAACTGATCGATCAACTAAAATCGGTCAGCCCAACCGTGGTCGACGAACTGATTCCTGGCATCATGAAATTGTCGGAAGTACAAACCGTACTGCAGATGCTGCTTCGCGAAGACATACCTATTCGGCAACTGGGGACGATCATTGAGACCCTGGGTAATTTTGCATCTCGAGTGCGAGATCCCGTTATGTTGTGCGAATACGTTCGCGGGCGCATCGCCAGAACTATTTGTCAGCGTTTTGCTGATTCCAGCGGACAGATTCATGTCATCACCATGGACCCAGCGGTTGAGGATCGCATTGCTGCAGGATTTGACCTAACAGACCGAGGTATCCTGGTGCGCATGAGTCCCCAGGCTATCGAGATCACCTGTCAGCAAATCGCGTTGCAACTGAAGAAGCTGACTTCAGCAGGTCACAAGCCTATTCTGATAGTCAACCCGCGTATTCGACCTGCGGTGCGGCATATCACTCAGGTTCATCTGCCCGATCTTAGAATCCTGAGCCATGCGGAGATCACTCAAGGTACGATGACGATTGCTGTGGGAGTTGTAACTGATCCGGTGAACAAGTTATAAGATCTGCGAGTGAACTGTGCAAATCAAAACGTTTCGTGCAACGACCATTCATGAAGCTTTGCAATTGGTCCGAGAGCACCTTGGACCGGATGCAGAAGTGATTCGAACGCGAGAGGTGCGTCCAGGCTGGTTGGCTCGCAGGCAGATTGAAGTCGATGCGTTTTGCAGTGAACCAACTTCCAGCCGGATGGAACCAACCGGCCTGTCGAGCCCATCGGGCATCGCTCCTCAACAACTTTCGAGGTCGATCGAAACGGCGACTGAATGGTCTTCCAGTCAACCAAAAACGCATGCCAACGAACACAAGGAACAACAAGAACTTTGGTTGGATGAACAGTTGCACGAGCGGCCCGAGAGTTTGTTAGAAGATGACAGACTGGGGTCGCGGCAATTGGAAGTCAAATACGGTGCAGCCGCCAAGCAAGTTTTTCAGGAGCTATTGGACGCGGCCGTGGAGCCGACGGCTGCACAGCGGTTGATAGCCCGTGCCTGCAAGCAATGTGATGCCGACTTTTTGCACGATGTCTGGTTGATTCGAGGTCAGGTATTGGAGCTGGTCGCCGAGCGATTGAAGGTGGCGAGTCCCTATCAGTGGCAAACCAATCAGCAGCGCATTGTGGCCTTTGTGGGGCCAACAGGGACGGGCAAGACCAGCACGCTGGCCAAGCTGGCTTGGAGGGCTCACCACGAGCACGGGTTGGACGTTGGAATCGTCACGATTGATACCTGGCGTCACGGAGCCGTCGATCAGGTGTTGCAGTATGCCGAACAGCTTTCTGCAACATTAGAAGTGGTCAGTCATCCCGAGAATTTGGCTCCAGCATTACAGCGACTGCGAGAATGCGACCTAGTGCTAATGGATACAGCAGGTAGATCGCCTTATGACGCGGTTCACCTTCGCGGCTTGCAGGAATTGCTTCAGATCGCTCAACCGGACGAGGTTCATTTGGTGCTCGGCGCCAGCACGGCTGCAGCATCTGCAGAGTCTATCATCGAAAAATTTGCTCCACTACTGCCTACGCAACTGGACATCACCAAACTAGACGAAGCCAGTGGACTAGGCCATTGGTTGAGCCTGCTTTGGAAAGGCGCAATACCTGTCCATTTATTGACTCATGGGCAGCAAATCTCTAGTGACATGACAGTGGCTAACTGCAGACGCTTGGCAACGGCTATCTTGGGCCAAATGAAATTCGCAGAATCTGAGACAACCAGCTCCATGGCTTAATGGATGGATAGCGCAAGAGTTAACATCCGATAAAAATTTTCTCAATTTTTAAGCGTGACTATCCGATCATTACTCTACGCGGCGTGGCCTGTCGAAAATCGACTTGGCGGCACCCGTAAAGTTTTTGTTGGTGCGCCTACGCTCTCGTTAAAGTGGCCTGTGTTGACGGGCTGTCACAGCGTGGCTGGGCGCGCAAGATCGTCGTATGAATCGGGGGACGCTTGTTATGGCCAAAGCCTATTCCGGAGTGTTGGCCGTTGTCGCGTTATCCCTGGCGATTACACGTGGTTTGGTGCTAGGCTTGCTGGCCGACGAGATCCTGGTTCAATGTCTTGGATTCCTGATCCTTTTTGCATTCATTGGCTACGCCATCGGTTATATGGCTGATTCTGTCGTACAGAACTCGGTCGAAACGCGATTTCGCGAGGAGATGGCCGCTCTGCATGCAAGGAACGCAACCGACGACAGTCAGGTCAACCAAGGATGAGAAAAGTTGGCATAGCATTGGCATCAAGACTTCGCTAAAAGTTCACTATCGACACCCAGGACCAGTGCACTTCAGAAACCTGCTGAAAATGGACTGAAATGCAGGGTTAGGGTGATGGAACAAGGGGCTAGCTAGGTAGATAGGATCACCATCGCGCTTGCCATATGCGGCATTTTTTAGGCTGCAGTAAAAATGAAATTTATAACACTTCCATGAGCGGCAACGCTCTGCCAGTCGAATTACGGAGGATTGGATGGCAACCAAGATTGCGCCCGAACAGGACATTCAAGAGGTTTGGAAGCTCTACAAAGCCGACCCAGACAACTTAGATTTGCGTAACCGCTTGATCGAGCAATACATGCCGCTGGTGCGGTACAACGGGGATCGTATCTGGCAGCGACTGCCAGACGGTGTTGAACTGGATGACCTGGTCAGTGCAGGTATATTCGGATTGATGGATGCCATTGAAGCCTTTGACACTCAGCGTGGTGTGAAGTTTGAAACATACTGCGTTCCACGAATTCGAGGAGCCATGTTGGACGAACTGCGCAGCATGGACTGGGTGCCCAGATTGGTTCGCAGCAAGGCCAGTAAATTAGGCGAAGCCAAGAAGAAGCTGGAACTAAAATATGGTCGAGCCGCTACGGACCAGGAATTGTCCGAATATATGGAAATCAGTCTGCAGGAACTGGAAAGAATGCAGGCAGATTCCAGCGCTGTCAACTTGGTCAGCTTGAACAAAAAATGGTACGAGACTGACAGCTATAAAGATGTACGTGAAATCGATATCTTGGAAGATAAGCGTGGAGAAGATCCTACGCGACGCGTCCAGAAAAGCGATCTGATGCGGCTGGTCACCAAGGGGCTCAATCGCAACGAACGCTTGATCATCATTCTGTACTACTACGAAGAGCTGACCATGAAGGAGATCGGAGCCACGCTGGATCTGAGCGAAAGCCGAGTCAGTCAAATGCATTCCAGCATCGTCTCTCGACTTCAGGAACAACTCGGTCGGCGACGCCCCGAATTTGGAACGTAATCCACTATCCCGAAAACCACACCACGTTTGCTCAGGTCATGCTCGCAGAGTCCAACTCTGTGAGCATTTTTCTTTTTGGCGATGGCGGCACGGCATGCGGCACAAGCACAGGCAGTTTAACTGGCTGGCAAATACCGTGTCCAGTTGTGGTATAATTGGGTCTTCTACGATATTGCCTCCTCATGCATGGTGCCACCAATGCCTCTTGGAATTAGACCTATCGTTGACTTTGCGTTTAAGAAGATCTTTGGCTCGCCTCAGAATTCTGAGGCTTTGATTGGTCTATTGAATGCCATCCTGAACCTAGAAAAACCAGTAGTCTCGGTCGATATTCTGAATCCATTCAGCTACCAGGAGTTTGCCGAAAGCAAGCAGATTGTACTAGACGTCCGCTGTCGCGATTCAGCCGGGCGACTGTTGAATGTGGAAATGCAAATTGCCGCTTACCCAGGGCTCGTAGAGCGTCTTGTCTTCTACGCGGGCAGTATGTACGTCGATCAATTACCGGCTAGCGGCAGCTATGCTGCGTTAGCACCGGCCATTTCGATTTGCTTGCTCAACCACCACCTCTTTCCAGATACCAAGCAGGCTCACCATCATTTTCAAATGGTGGACACTGATAGTGGCCGAAAACTGGACAAGGCGATAGAGGTACACATGATCGAACTGCCGAAGTATAATCTAAGTCAAGCAACAGTTATGTCGGCCAGCAAGCTGGAGCAGTGGGTGTATCTGCTGCTGTATGCGCAGGATCACGAGGCGGCAACGCTCAAGCGATTGTTATCGGGAATTGAATTTGATACGGCTATTGAGACCATCGAGGTTATCTCAAAAAAAACGGAGGACAAACAAATGTACGACCAGCGGGAAAAGCTGCAACGCGATCAACAATGGGTCCTTGCCGGAGCACGCCAGGAGGGCCTGGCCGAAGGATTGGAACAGGGATTGGAACAGGGATTGGAACAAGGCCGCGAAGAGGGCCGGGAAGAGGGCATGAAGAAAGGCAAGTTGGCGGGGACGATTCAAACGCTGCAGTTGCTGCTGGGCGACACGATCGCCACTGATGCCGACTTGCAGTCCTGTGATCTGACGATGCTAGAATCGCAGATTGCTCAGCTTCAACAACGCTTGCGCGAGCGCATGGCGTGAAGCTGACGCGAGCCTGTTTCACCTGCGTGGGGTTCCTGTTGCAAAAAATTTGGGAGAAAATTTATCCAGCTCGATCAAAAAGCTTGACTTTCCTAAAAAAGTTTGTTCTATTGGTACTCGTTCATAGTGATCTCAACAGCATCGAGATTAAAAAATAGGCCGACCGAGCACGACGCCCGTCTTGTCT